>CANNRV010000187.1 GCA_947508145.1 Comamonadaceae bacterium | reverse complement strand
GCCAAGCTGGAAGATTTTCTGGGTGCCATCGTCAATATTTACGGCCCGCGCATGCTGCGTTACAAAGGCGTGCTGAACATGAAAGGCACGGACCGCAAGGTGATTTTCCAAGGCGTGCACCAATTGATGGGCAGCGATTTAGGCCAGCCTTGGGAGAAAAATGAGAAGCGAATGAGCAAAATGGTATTCATTGGTATCGATTTGCCCCGAGATATTTTTATGCAAGGTTTAGAACAGTGCGTAAGCTGAGTACAATCCGCGCGCCAATGGCTCTGCATGTGAAAACATGCGGCGCTATGTACAAAAGGTGACGTTGTAAAAAAATAGCAGCAGTCGGGGATGAATCCAAGCTTTCCCCGGGCCGGGCTGACAGGAGATGTGCAGTGAAATCTACCAAACACAAAGCCAGTGCCAAAGCCAAGTTGACATCAAGCGCCAAAGCACCGGCCAAGAAAGCAACGGTCAAAAAATCCGCGCCTGCTGCCAAAAAACCTGTGGCCAAACCCGCTGCCAAAAAACCTGTCGCCAAGAAAGCGGCGGCTGTGAAAAAACAAACAGCAGTTGCTAAAAAAGCAGTTGCCAAAAAACCTGTCGCCAAGAAAGCAGCGCCTGTGAAAAAACCGGCAGCAGTCAAAAAGCCGGTCGCGAAAAAAGCAGTGCCGGTCAAAAAACCAGCTGCTAAGAAAGCGGTGCCAATGAAAAAACCGGTTGCTAAAAAGCCGGTCGCTAAACAGCCCGCAGTCGCCAAAAAAGCAGTTGCAAAAAAAGCAGTGCCTTTGAAAAAAACCGTAGCCGTCAAAAAACCGGTTGCCAAAAAAGCATTACCCGTTAAACAAGTTGTACCTGCCAAAAAGGCAGTCTCTCCCAAAACAGCCGCCCCTCAGGGAAAAGTCTCTCAGACAACCCCCTTGACCCACAAACCGACACCTGCAAAAACTGCTACCCCATCCGTGACAAGCGCTACCAAAACTCCTCCTGCCAAATCCGTTTCTCCCGCTGAGAAAACCACTGCAACCAAACCCGCTGCCCCGGCAGCGGACACTGCCAAAAAGTCCCCGCGTGCCGCCAAAGCCATGGCCATGATGCCGCCGCCCCCGGGCCAAAGCGTGGCATCCACCACAGCCAAATCCAGTTACGGTCCCATCGCCGTGTCTTCCTTGCCCGCCGTGGTTCCTGTGCTGCCCGTCAAAGACCCCAAACTGGCTGACAACTGGAAAAGCAAAACAGCTGAAACCATCAGTGACGCGGAAATCATCGCCATGCCTGACGATGAGTACATGAACAACTTACAAATGGCGTTCTTCCGTCACAAGCTGGTGCAACTCAAGACTGACATCCTGGTCAATGCCGGTGAAACCACTGAACACTTGCGTGAAGACACAGTCATCGTGCCCGACCCGGCCGATCGCGCCACCATCGAAGAAGAACACGCACTCGAATTGCGCACCCGTGACCGTGAGCGCAAGTTGTTGAAAAAAATCGAGCAATCCATTGCCCGCATTGACAGCGGCGATTACGGCTATTGCGATGAAACCGGCGAACCCATCGGCGTGGGTCGTTTGATTGCCCGCCCGACGGCCACCTTGTCGTTGGAAGCGCAGCAACGCCGCGAACTCAAGCAAAAAATGTTTGGCGATTGATTAACGTCAGCTTTGCAACACACCAGGCAGGCTTTTCAGCCTGCCTTTTTTTATATCTCGATTTGATATTTCACTTTCAAACTCTTTTGTAAGTGCTTATTTCATATTGAAATTTTCATTTCAAATAATTTCAAATTGCGCCCTAAGTCATTGATTTTATTTACAAATCTTCAGTTTTTATTGGTAATCGTCAAAATCTCTGTTAAAGTGCAAACTAGTGGTAATTAGTGGAAAAATGTGAGATTCTCCATTTTTCTCACGCTGTTTTCTTTGCAAAGGGGTTGATTGCCGTGTTCCAAGGTGCGTCGTCGCTGAGTCTGGATGCCAAAGGCCGTTTATCGGTGCCGACAAGGCACCGTGACGTGCTGAGCGCGACCGCTGCCGGCCAGCTCACCATCACGCGTCATCCCCATGGTTGTTTGATGTTGTTCCCGCGTACCGAATGGGAAAAATTCCGCGAGCGCGTGGCTGCATTGCCCATGACCGCGCATTGGTGGAAGCGCATATTTCTGGGCAATGCCATGGATGTCGAAATGGACAGCACCGGGCGCATTCTCATTTCGCCTGAACTGCGGGCAGCGACCCACATAGGCAAAGAAACAATTTTGTTGGGCATGGGCAGTCACTTTGAACTCTGGGACAAGTCCACCTATGACGCACAAGAAGCGCAGGCCATGCAAGGCGACATGCCTGATGTGCTGCGCGATTTTTCGA
Source organism: Comamonadaceae bacterium (assembly GCA_947508145.1). Taxonomy (GTDB): domain Bacteria; phylum Pseudomonadota; class Gammaproteobacteria; order Burkholderiales; family Burkholderiaceae_C; genus Limnohabitans. Next base: position 1,577 of record CANNRV010000187.1, on the reverse strand, counting down.
TCTAACGTGGAATGGCAACAACTGAATGGGCACACACCACCGTTTTGTTGAAGGAGGCGGTAGAGGCGCTGGACGTCCAGGCCGAAGCCACCTATGTCGACACAACCTTTGGCCGAGGCGGGCATGCAAAGCGCATCTTGGCGCAGCTGTCGGCACAGGGAAAACTGATTGCCTTCGACAAGGATCCGCAAGCGATTCAAACGGCCCAGGCATTGAACGACCCCAGGCTGGAGATACGGCACCAGGGGTTTGCGGCACTCAACCAATTGGCCCCGAACAGCGTGATGGGGGTGTTGATGGATCTGGGCGTGAGTTCGCCGCAAATCGACAACCCAGAAAGAGGCTTCTCGTTTCGCAACGACGGCCCGCTGGACATGCGCATGGACAGCAGCCGAGGCCAAAGCGTGCACGAGTGGCTGCTCGAAGCAAAAACCGAACAAATCGCACAGGTGATACGTGACTTGGGAGAAGAACGTTTTGCCAACGGTATTGCCAAGGCCATCACTGCGCGGCGTGATGCAGGGCAATTGCCCGACACCACGCTTGGCATGGCCGCGCTGGTCGCCGACGTGGTCAAAACCCGCGAGCCTGGACAAAACCCGGCGACCCGCACATTTCAGGCGTTTCGCATATTCATCAACGGCGAATTGGAAGAGTTGCAACAGGCACTGGATGCCAGCTTGCAAGTGTTGCAACCGGGAGGCCGTCTGGTGGTGATCAGTTTTCATTCATTGGAAGACCGCATGGTCAAGCAATTCATCGCTCAGCATTCGCGCGAGGTCTATGACCGCCGTGCGCCTTTTGCTGCTGCACCTGTGTTGCCGCTGCGGGCTTTGGGGCGGCAGCGGCCTTCTGATGAAGAGATCAAAGCCAACCCGCGCAGCCGCAGCGCCATCATGCGGGTGGCGCAACGACTGCCGTATGAAAAGGAATTCGCATGACCCGGGTCAACGCATTGTTACTGTTAGCGGTCATGCTGAGCGCCTTGTTTCTGGTGCGCACCCAATACGAATCGCGCCGCCTTTACACCGACTTGGACCGCGCCAAAGCGCAGGCGCAACGTTTGGAAAACGAGCACGACCGTCTGGATATTGAGCGAGGTTCTCAAGCCACGCCCTTGCGGGTGGAGAAGCTGGCGCATGAGCAATTGCATATGCGCACCATTTCACCGGCCATCACGCAATATGCAGCGCCTGCCAATCCGATAGTTGAAAGCGCTGCTGTCGAATCGCACAAGGAACAGCCGTGAGCAGTCGCAGCGTTCAGTATTCCACCAACCCCTTGCTGGCCAGCAAGACTCCGATTTGGCGCAGCCAGTTCATCGTGGCTTGTATTGCTTTGGGTTTCATGGGTTTGGTGGTGCGCGCGGCTTATGTGCAAGTGGTGGACAACGCGTTTTTCCGCCGACAAGGCACGGTGCGGTTTGAGCGGCAATTGGATATACCCGCGAACCGGGGACGCATTCTGGATCGCAATGGTTTGATTCTGGCTTCCAGTGTGCCCATGCCCAGCATCTGGGCCAGCCCGGAAGAAATGGATGCCGACAGCAATCAGCTCAGAGCATTGGCGCAATTGCT
>CANNRV010000186.1 GCA_947508145.1 Comamonadaceae bacterium | reverse complement strand
TTAAGGCCGCCTACTTGCCCGCTGAATCCGGCAAAGTAAGTGATGAAGACGGCAAGGCTTTTGGTCAGTTGATGCACACCCTGCCCGGCCCCGTCTTGGCCTATTGCAGAACCGGCATGCGCTCAACCACCATGTGGGCCTTGTCGCAAGCCGGTGTCATACCCTTGCCGCACATTTTGGAAGCCTCACACAAAGTGGGCTTTGACATGAAAGCCTTGGTGCAACGCATCGCCAACGGCGGCAAGACGCCTACCGATCAAGCAGACGCCAGCCACGATGTAGTCATCGTCGGCGGCGGCGCGGCAGGCATCTCGGTGGCGGCAAGCTTGCTGCAACGCAGCCCACTGCTGGACATTGCCATCATCGACCCGGCAGATGCCCACTTTTACCAACCTGGGTGGACCATGGTCGGTGGCGGCATCTTCAAGGCGGGCGACACGGCCCGCACCATGGCATCTGTCATCCCCACCGATGTGAGTTGGATCAAAGCAGCGGTGGCCGCTTTCGAACCGGACAACAACCAAATCATTTTGGAAGGTTGCCGTGTGGTGAAGTACAAGCAGTTGGTGGTTTGCCCCGGCTTGAAGCTGGATTGGCAAGGCATTGAAGGCCTGAACGACACCTTGGGGCGCAACGGTGTCACTTCCAATTACCGTTTCGACCTGGCACCCTACACCTGGGAACTGGTGCAAAACTTGAAAGGTGGCAAGGCGCTGTTCACCCAGCCGCCCATGCCCATCAAGTGCGCCGGTGCGCCGCAAAAAGCCATGTACTTGTCAGCCGACCACTGGACACGCCAAGGTGTGTTGAACAACATAGACATCCAATTTTGCAATGCAGGTGCGGTGCTGTTTGGCGTGGCCGACTATGTGCCCGCCCTCATGGAATATGTGAAGAAATACCGCATCGGTTTGAACTTCGGTGAAACCTTGGTTGCCGTGGACGGCCCGGCACACAAAGCCACGTTCATGAAAAACTTGGCCGATGGCAGCAAAGAAAAAGTCGTGCGTGACTTTGACATGATCCATGTCGTACCACCGCAAAAAGCCCCCGACTTTGTTCGCGTCAGTCCTTTGGCCGATGCCGCTGGCTGGGTAGATGTCGACCCGGCAAGCCTGCGCCACAAAACCTACGCCAACGTGTTTTCCTTAGGCGATGTGGCCAACACCACCAATGCCAAAACTGCTGCGGCTGCGCGCAAGCAAGCACCTGTCGTCGCCCACAACCTGCTGGTGGCCATGGGGCAGTTGCAAGGCCAAGCCAAATACGACGGCTATGGCTCATGCCCTTTGACTGTCGAACGCGGCAAGATTGTTTTGGCCGAGTTCACCTATGGCGGCAAGCTCGCACCCAGCTTCCCCACTTGGTTGATCGACGGCACCAAGCCTTCTGCTTTGGCTTGGTACCTGAAAGAACGCATCCTTCCTCCCATCTATTGGGAAGCCATGCTCAAAGGCCGTGAATGGATGGCGCAACCTGAAATGGTGGGCTGATGACTTCACTGAATCGCTGGCTGCCCTCGGTGCCCCTGCTTGATTGGGGTCGGCAATACAACCGTGAAACCTTCAGCAATGATTTGGTGGCGGCTGTGATCGTCACCGTCATGCTGATCCCGCAAAGCCTGGCCTACGCCCTGTTGGCGGGACTGCCGCCCGAAGTGGGCTTGTACGCCAGCGTCGCGCCTTTGCTGCTCTATGCGGTGCTGGGCAGCAGCCGGGTGTTGGCGGTTGGTCCCGTGGCCGTGGTGTCTTTGATGACAGCGGCGGCAGTGGCTGAACACGCAGCTACCGGGACCCATGCTTATTGGCAAGTGGCCATCACCTTGGCGTTTTTATCGGGTGGTATGTTGCTGCTCATGGGTTTGTTGCGCCTGGGTTTTCTGGCGAATTTCCTCAGCCACCCGGTAATCTCCGGCTTTATCTCCGCTTCCGGTTTATTGATTGCGGCCAGCCAGTTGAAAACGCTGATGGGCATCAAAGCCGAAGGTCACAACTTTGTTGAACTGCTGAGCGCTTTAGTGCAGCAGATCTCACAGACTCACATACTGACTTTTGCTGTCGGGGTGACGGCCACTGTGTTTTTGTTCTGGGTTCGCAAAGGCTTAAAGCCGCTGTTGATCCGTTGGGGACTCCAAGCACGCGCCGCCGACATGACGGCCAAGGCCGGGCCTGTGGCGGCGATTGCCCTCACCACCGTGCTGGCCTGGCAACTTGATTGGCAAGGCCAAGGTATGAAACTGGTGGGCACAGTGCCGCAAGGCTTGCCACCCCTCACCGCGCCTTTGTGGGACTTGGCGCTGTGGCAAAAGTTGCTTGTGCCTGCGTTGTTGATCAGCGTGGTGGGTTTTGTCGAGTCGGTGTCGGTGGGTCAAACCTTGGCCGCCAAGCGCCGTCAGCGTATAGAGCCGGACCAGGAACTGGTGGCACTGGGCGCGGCCAATCTGTCATCAGCTTTCACCGGCGGTTTTCCGGTCACAGGCGGTTTTGCGCGCTCGGTGGTCAATTTCGACGCCGGTGCGGTCACACCTGCTGCCGGTGTTTATACGGCGGTGGGCATCACGCTGGCATCGCTGTTTTTAACGCCTGCGCTTTACTATTTGCCGCAAGCGACCTTGGCAGCCACCATCATCGTGGCGGTGTTGTCGCTGGTTGATATGAGCATCTTCAAACAAACCTGGGGGTTTTCAAAGCCCGACTTTGTGGCGGTCAGCGCCACCTTGCTGGCAACTTTGCTGATCGGCGTGGAACAAGGTCTGGTGACTGGCGTGGTGGTGTCGCTGGCTTTGTTTTTGTGGCGCGCCAGCCGGCCGCATATTGCCACCGTCGGTCTGGTGCCGGGCACCGAGCATTTCCGCAATGTCACGCGCCACGAGGTGCGCGTCAGCCCGCGCTTGCTGTGCCTGCGTGTAGATGCCAGCATGTTTTTTGCCAACGCACGCGGCATCGAAGACCGGGTGAATGCCGAGGTGGCCACGCGTCCCGAACTCAAACACGTATTGCTGCAATGCTCGGCGGTCAATGACATAGATGCCAGCGCCATGGAAAGCTTGGAAGCGATTGCACAACGCTTGACGCAAGCCGGTATCGCGCTGCATTTGTCAGAGGTCAAAGGGCCGGTGATGGACAAACTTAATCGCACTGATTTTGTCAGCCATTTAAGCGGCCAGGTGTTCTTAACCAATTTCCAGGCGATTGAAGCGCTGACACCGGAAGTATTGAGACCGGCCTGATTCAGTGAAGGTGAAGGCCAACACAATTGGCCAAGTGTTGCGCCCGGGCTTGAGGTGTTGACTGCCTGCGCTTTATGCGCACGGCGACATCAACCAGCAACGATATTCACGCGGATATCGCTGAGCCCGGCAATGCGTCCGTGCAAGCTTTCCCCGGCTTGAACCGCGCCAACGCCTTCGGGTGTGCCGCTGAAAATCAAATCGCCTGGCTGCAATTCAAACAAGGTGGACAAATTGGCAATGGTTTCATTGATCGACCAGATCAAATGGCTGAGCTTGCTGTGCTGACGGCTTTCGCCGTTCACATGAAGAGAAATGTCCGCGTCCAGCAATTCACCGGTGACAGACCGGGGATGCAGCAATCCGACTGGCGCACCGAAATCAAACGCCTTGCCGATTTCCCAAGGCCTGCCCTGCTCCCGCATTTTGATTTGCAAATCACGCCGGGTCATGTCCAGCCCAACGGCATAGCCGTAAATATGCGAAGCCGCGTGTTCCACTGCGATGTTTTTGCCGCCCTTGCCAATCGCCACCACCAACTCGATCTCATAGTGGTAATTGGTGGTCAGCGAGGGATAAGGGATATCCACCGATTGGTCTGCGGGCACCGGCACCACCGATTGCGCGTCACCGGGTTTGCAGAAAAAAAACGGTGGTTCGCGGTCCGGGTCAAAACCCATTTCACGCGCATGTGCAGCGTAATTGCGACCCACGCAATACACACGGCGAAC
>CANNRV010000185.1 GCA_947508145.1 Comamonadaceae bacterium | reverse complement strand
GAGTTCTTCGGCGATGACTTGCGCCAGACCGGTGCCGATGTGCTGGCCCATTTCGGTTTTGACGATGTGCATGGTCACCTTGCTGTCGGGCGTGATGGTGAACCAGATGGACGGCGTGTAAGCCGAGGTCGCGATGGCCGCATTGGCTTCGCCCATCAAACCGGCGCCCAGACCAATGCTGAAATACGCACCGCCTGCGGTGGCGACAGAGCGCACCAGGAAATTGCGACGTGATTCGTTGTCGAGTGTGACTTTAGACATGTTTGGCACCTCCGCGTGCGATTTCAGCTGCGCGCATGACTGCGCCGACGATGCGTGAATAAGTAGCGCAACGACAAATGTTGCCGTTCATTGCATCAACAATTTCTTTTTCGGTCGGGTTCGGGTTCAGCGCCAGGAACGCGGCGGCTTGCATGATCTGACCGGATTGGCAGTAGCCGCACTGGGGCACCTGGTGTTCGATCCAGGCTTGTTGCACAGCGTGTGTGTGTGTCGGGCTCAGGCCTTCAATGGTGGTGATTTGTGCATCAGCCGCCACGTCTTTGATTTGCACTTGGCAAGAACGCACCGATTGACCGTTGATATGCACAGTACAAGAACCGCACAAACCTTTGCCGCAGCCAAAGCGTGTGCCGGTCAGTCGTAAATCTTCTCGCAGCACCCACAGCAAAGGGGTGTCGGGCGGGGCATCGGCAAAGTAACTTTGCCCGTTGATGGAATGTTGCGCCATGGTGTTCCTCGGTTTAGTGAAAACTGACAAGAAATCAAGTCGGGCCGCGCAGTGAATACTGCTTCGGGTGAGGTCATTGTGCGCAGCAGATGCGTTTGTCGCATCGTGCATAAAGATGAAATTGTGTCTGCCCCAAGGGTGGTGCGGGCACCCCTCTAACGGGGGAGAGGGCAGACCCTAGAAATGCACCAGTCCACGCCTGGCCGCCAGCGCGGTGGCCTCGGCGCGGCTGGTCACATCGAGTTTGGCGAACAGGCTTTTTAAATGGCTCTTTACCGTGGATTCGCTGATGTGCAGGCTCAGTCCAATGGCCTTATTGCTCTTGCCTTCGGCCAGCAGTTGCAGGATTTGAATTTCCCGCTCGGTTGGCGTGCCTTCGCCGACGCGTTGCACCAGCTTGGCGGCGATCTTGGGTTGCAAATAACCTTCACCGGCTATGACCGCGCGTATGCAGCGAAACAGTTCTTCGGGCTGCACGTCTTTCAGTAAATACGATTTCGCACCGGCTCGCAAACAGGAATACACGTCTTCGTCATGGTCGAAGGTGGTCAACACAATCACGGCCACCTTGGGGTCTTCCACATGCATTTTGCGCAGCGCGTCCAAGCCGCCCAGCTCTGGCATGCGCAAGTCCATCAACACCACATCGGGTTTGAGCTTGCGCCAAAGCTCTATGGCTTCGAGACCGTTACCGGCTTCGCCAACTACCTTGATGCCGTCTTCCATGTTGAGGATAGCCACCAGGCCGCGCCGCACCAAAGACTGGTCGTCGGCGATCAGTACACGTATCGATTTAGATGATGGCATGGGTACGACTCTAACAGCGGGCGTTGTCAGTCCAGCGGCACCGACAACACAATGCGTGTGCCCTGGCCAGGTCGACCTTGTATTTGCAAGCGTGCGCCTATGCGTTTGGCACGTTCTTGCATGCCGATCAAACCAAAGCCGTCGTGCGTGTCCGGCTTGAGCTCAAAGCCCAAGCCGTCATCGCTGACCGACAAACTCAGGCTGTCCTTTTCATAAGCGAGTGTGATTTGCACTTGTTCTGCTTGCGCGTGTTTCAGCACATTGGTGGTCGACTCTTGCGCGATGCGAATCATCTCGGTCCAGATTTCAGGCGAAATGGTGCGGGCTTCGCCGGTGCAGACAAACTGCGCTTGCACCGCGCCTGTCTCTTGCAGCAAATTGGCCAAAGACTGTAATTCGGTTTGTATGCATGCATCGTCCGCCGGGTGCGGTCGCAGTGCTTGAACCGAATTTCTGGCTTCGGCCAATCCGTGTTGGGCCAATTCACGCGCATGGTCTATGTGCACAGCTGCCAATGCCAGATCATCTTTTTTCAATGCACGTGAGGAGGCTTCCAGATTCACCACCACACCGGTAAAGCCTTGGGCCAGCGTGTCGTGTATGTCGCGTGCGATGCGGTTGCGTTCTTCCAGCACCGCGCTTTGGCGAGCGGTTTCAGACAGCCTTGCCATTTGCATGGCGAGCGTGGCTTGTCCGGCCAGCGCCTCGGCCACGCGAATCTGGCTTTTCATGGTGTCGTGATCAACGCGGGTGCTGCGTATGCAAATCCAGCCCACGGTTTCTTGGCCCAGCACCATGGGCACGGTCAACAAAGATTTCACGCCCAGCGACATGATGTAAGCGCGGTTTTCATCCGGCATACCGGCGACTTCGTAGCAGAGCAAATAGGTTTCAGCGCGTCTATCAGGGAAAGTGGACAGCGGCACACCGCCTATGGGCGGTGGAAACAAGACAGCAGGGTGGCTGGAGTTGCGCGCGTTCACCATGTGGCCTTGCACGTATTCCAAATGCAATCGTGCGGTGCCACTGGCTTCGTCAGGGAACCACAGCGTGCCGCCCACCGCTTCGAGTTGGTCGACCGTGGTTTTGAGTACGTGGCCCAAAAAAGTATCTAAGGGTGAGTCGCTGGTCAGGATGTCCAGCGACTTGATCAACATGGCAGATTGGTCGCGTGCCAATTCAGCAGCCAAGCGCCACTGATCCACCTCGGCCAGCAGCGCCTTGTTTTCCTGTTGCAGCAGCCATTGTTTTTCTTGGCGGCTGCTATCGGCAGCAAGCGACATGATTAACTCTCGCCCCACACCTCTTGCGCTGTCTCAACCACCAAACGCAATTTGTTGCGCTGGTCTTCCACCGCAATATTGTTGCCGTGCACGGTGCTGGAAAAACCGCATTGCGGCGACAAAGCCAGTTGCGACAACGGTGCGTATTTCGCAGCTTCATCGATGCGGCGTTTCAAACTGTCTTTGGTTTCCATGGCGCCGAATTTGGTGGTCACCAAACCCAAGACCACCAGTTTGTCTTTGGCCAAGTAGCGCAAAGGGCGGAAGTCGCCGCTGCGGTCGTCGTCGTATTCCAGGAAGTACGCGTCTATGTTCATCTCAGACAGCAGCGCTTCAGCCACGGGTTCATAGTTGCCAGCAGCAGCGTGCGTGCTTTTGAAATTACCGCGACACAAATGCATGGCCAGTGTCATGCCAGCTGGTTTTTGCGCCACCACTTTGTTGATGAAGGCCGCGTAGCGGTGCGGCAATTCGTTGGGGTCGTCGCCGCGTGCGCGTGCGGCTTCGCGCATTTTGTCGTCGCACAAATAGGCCAGGTTGGTGTCGTCCATTTGCACATAGTTGCAACCGGCGGCAGACAAAGAACGCAATTCGTCGCCGTAGGCTTTGGCCACATCGTCATAAAAAGACGGGTCGAGTTCGGGGTAAGCGTCTTTGCTGATACCGGCGCGGCCGCCGCGAAAGTGCAGCATGGTGGGTGAGGGGATGGTGACCTTGGGCGTGCTGCCTGTGGCGATTTGTGACTTCAGATAGTTGAAGTCGGCGAGTTGAATGTCTTTCACATGCCGCACTTTGTCGATCACGCGGATCACGGGCGGTGCCAGTTCCTGGGTGCCGTCAGGCCGCTCAATGGTGACCGGTATATCTGTTTTCACACCGCCCATTTGCTCTAAAAAATCGATGTGGAAATAGGTGCGGCGGAATTCGCCGTCGGTGATGGACTTCAAGCCCACGTCTTCTTGAAATTTCACGATCTCACTGATCGCCTTGTCTTCCACCACACGCAGTTGCTCTGGTGTGATCTGTCCTTTGGCTTTTTGTTCACGTGCCTCCAGCAAATAAGCGGGGCGCAAAAAGCTGCCAACATGGTCATAGCGGGCGGGAATATGGGGTACGGTCATGGTGTCTCCTGAAGATTTTGTTTATCGTAACCGCTGCGTCGGTATACCGAAATCAAAGAATAGTCTGAATTTGTCTTGATTTAAGCAG
>CANNRV010000184.1 GCA_947508145.1 Comamonadaceae bacterium | reverse complement strand
GATTGCCGTGCAAGCTTTGCAATATTTCAAACATTCAGGAGAGCAAGGGTGACGAACACTGCTTCAGACAGATCGCGGGTGGCCGTGGTCACCGGCGGGGCCATGGGCATTGGTGCTGCCGTGGTGCAACATCTGGCCGGTTTGGGTCACACCGTCATCATCGCTGACAGAGACTTGCCGGCGGCTGAGCAGACCGCATCACACTTGCTGGCACAGGGTATGAAGGTGAGAGCGGTTCAGATGGATGTGGGTTTGCCCGATTCGATTGCAAGCGCGTTTGAAACCATCGCACATACGCACGGTGCTTGCGACATCCTGGTGAATTCGGCGGGTGTGGCCACCGTGGCTGCGTTCATGGATTTCAAGTTAGAAGAATTTCAACGCACCATGAACATCAACGTCACAGGCACGCTGTTGTGCAGCCAACATGCGTCACGCTTGATGGTGAAACAAGGCTGGGGGCGCATCGTCAATATCGCTTCAGTGGCGGGCATGCGTGCTGTTGGCAGCGGTCGCACGGCTTACGGCACATCCAAAGCAGCGGTGATTGCATTGACACTACAAATGGCAGTCGAGTTGGCGGAACACGGCATCACTGCGAATGCGGTCTGCCCCGGGCCGGTGGACACGCCGCTCACCCAGCAATTGCACAGTGCGCAATTCCGTCAAGAATATTCAAAAGCCATTCCCATGGAGCGTTACGGCAGCGTTGATGAAATAGCTGCCGTGGTGCAGTTTCTGGCGTCCGAGCAAGCGTCGTACATCACCGGCATTGCCATGCCAGTCGATGGCGGATTTTTCGCCAGTGGCGCGCGCGGACTGTGAATGGCTTTGCTGGAGGTGATGAAAGTGCATCAACATGAATAAACGTATCAACGCTGTTTACCGGCTCAGCACCTCTGCCGATCCGCAGCGTACCGCCGCGTTGATTGCAGGTGAGCAGTCCAGCGGCACATTCGTCGCCATACCCGGCGAAGATGACGCATTGAAAGCGCGTGCTGCTGCCACGTATGAGATACAAGCCTTGGATGAAGCACCTGCTGAAGCTGGTGTGCGTCATTACCGTTTGGCGCTGTCCTGGCCACTGGCCAACGTAGGCGCTTCACTGCCCAACCTGATGGCCACGGTTGCAGGAAATTTGTATGAACTGCGGCCAGTACACAGTTTGCGGTTGCTCGATATCGATATGCCTGATGCTTTCGCCCAAGCCTATCCTGGGCCTGCCTTTGGTATCAGCGGCACCCGGGCCTTGTGCGGTGTGCCGAATGCGCCCTTGATCGGCACCATCATCAAACCCTCGGTGGGTTTGAGTGCGGCTGACACAGCGGTCATGGTTGATCAGTTGTGTGCCGCCGGTATCGATGTCATCAAAGACGATGAATTGCAGGCCGACGGTCCGTCTTGCCCGTTCGACGAGCGGGTGCGTTTGTGTATGCAAGTGATACGTCAACACGCAGAGCGCACCGGGCGCAAGGTGATGTATGCCTTCAATTTAACCGGCGAGCTTGACGAGATGCGCCGTCGGCATGACTTGGTGTTGGCCGAGGGCGGAACCGCTGTGATGCTGAGTTTGAACTCGGTGGGCATGACCGGCTTTAACGCGTTTCGCCGACACGCGCAATTACCGATTCACGCGCACCGCAACGGCTGGGGCTATGTGCAATCCGGCTGGTCTTATGTGGCATGGCAAAAACTCTGGCGGTTGGCTGGTGTGGACCACATGCATGTGAACGGTATCGCCAACAAATTTCAAGAAGACGATGACAGCGTCGTCGCATCTGCGCGCGCCTGTCTTCAACCCTTGTTCACTGACAAACCCTGCACGGTGATGCCTGTGTTTTCTTCAGGTCAAACCGTCATGCAAGCCGAGCCCACATGGCAGCGTGTGCAATCACCTGACTTGATGTATTTGGCTGGTGGCGGTTTGTTTGCGCATCCCGGAGGCATTGCATCAGGCGTGACCGCTTTGCGCCAAGCTTGGGACGCGGCCATGGCCGGTGTGCCCTTGCAGCAAGCGGCGCAATCCCAGCGTGAATTGCGTGAAGCGATTGATACTTTCGGCCCTTCATTGTGAACACCATGAAGCCCAGCCACACCCGCGCCCGCGTGCTGTTTTACGGTGACGATTTCACCGGCGCATCGGACAACGCGGCGCAATACGCACGCCACGGTTTGCTCACGCGTTTGTATTTCACCAACCCGGGTTTGGCTGTGCTCAAGCAAGCTGCATTGGAATGTGATGTCATCGGTGTTGCCGGAACTGCGCGTTCACTCGGCACCCAGGCCATGACCACCGAGCTGCTACCGGTGCTACAAGATTTCGCGCAACTGGCTGTGCCTTTTGTGCAGTACAAATGCTGTTCCACATTTGACAGTTCGCCTCACACCGGCAGTCTGGGCCACGCCATCCACTTGATGCAACAGGTCTGGCCGAAAAGTGTTGTGCCTGTGCATGCGGCCGCGCCCGAATTTGGCAGGTACACGCTGTTTGGCAACCATTTCGCCCGCGCCGGGCATCAGGTGCACCGACTCGATAGGCATCCGGTGATGTCGGTGCATCCCGTGACACCCATGCATGAAGCAGATTTGCGACAGGTGTTGGCAGACCAAGGTTTTGCAGTTGAAGCGCTGGTGGACCTGCGCATATTGGATCAACACCAAACTCGCAGCGACGAACTTGCAATCGCATTGCAAGCAACGACAGGCGCGGTGTTTGACGGCTTGACGCAGCAACATGTGGTCACAGCCGCAGCAACGCTGTGGCATTTGTCTCAGCAGCGTCAGGTGTGTGCCATGGCCGCCCAAGGTTTGGCCCATGGGCTGGGTCAGTTTTTACGTGAAGACGGACAGATTGCAGGCGATGTTCCGGTTCAACAATTGGCCGCCACCGACCGCTTGCTGGTGTTGTCCGGCAGCTGTTCTGCTTTGTCAGCCGCGCAAATTCATGATGCACAACACATGGGCTTCATGTGCATGCGATTGAGCAACGACATCTTGCTGGGCGTGGATGCAACAGGTTTTGCTGTTCTTGAGCAGCAAATGCTTGCAGCATTGAATGATGGACACAGTGTGGTGGTCTATACCGCTGAAGGCCCGGACGACCCGCACACAGCGCAACTCAGGTCTGTCACCACAGACTGGCAAGCTGGTGAATTGGCCCAGCGCATAGGCCAGTGTTTTGCGCAACTCGCCGCGCTTGCGTTTGAGCACACCGGCTTGACACGTTTGGTGGTGGCAGGCGGCGACTCGTCCAGCTTCACCATGCGGGCGTTGGGCGCACAAGCTTTGCAAGTCAAAGCCAGCCACTTTGCGCAGAACGCGCACTTTTGCAGTTTGGTCTCAGCGCATCCACCTGTTCACGGTAAAGAAGTCTTGCTCAAAGGCGGGCAAGTCGGTAACGAGCAGTTGTACCAACTGGCTTTGCATGGTTTTGGCCCTGGCTAATCAGCTGCATTCCTACGACATCTCACAGCAGTTGTCTTGACGTACAGTCAAGCACCAAGCGCCGTATCAAACGGCTTCTCAGGCTCACAACAGTTCACAACACATGCATATCTATATTTACTCACCATCAGGCGCTGTGCGCGATAAAGCTGCTTTGCGCCGCGCGGTCAAACATTTGACCAAGCAAGGACACGAAGTTGAAATTGACCCTGATGTGTTGACCAGCGAACAGCGTTTTGCCGGTGACGACGGCACGCGTTTGCTGTCTATCGCCCGCGCTGCGGCCAGCGGTGCCGATGTGGTCATGTTGTCGCGTGGCGGCTATGGCATCACCCGCTTGATGAAAAAAATTCCCTACAAAGCGATTGCAGCGTCTATCAAACAAGGCAGCCGTTGGGTTGGGCACAGCGACTTCACCGCGCTGCAAATGGGCTTGCTGGCCAAAACCGGTGCGCGCACTTGGGCCGGTCCGCATGCATGCGCAGACTTTGGTGCGAATGATGTGGACGAGATCATGCAAGATTGTTTTGATGACATGGCGCAGGGCAGGGGAGAAGGTGCGGGTTGGCGCTTGCCCGCCTCAGACTTGGCGCATTTGCCCAAGCGAGCCATG
>CANNRV010000183.1 GCA_947508145.1 Comamonadaceae bacterium | reverse complement strand
ATGGGTAAGGGTGGACAGCCGAGCTGCCGGTTAGACTGAAAAAGTAAGCCAGGCGCTACTTGCGCCCGACTGTCAACGGGTCTTTCATTCTAAGAGTTCGAAGACAATGCACTCTTCAAACGATTTCAACCAGTCCATCATGAGCGATAAGCCTACCCGCCCCGAACTCCCCAACCATTTGTCCATCGATGCCACCAGCCCGCATTACCACGCTGAGCTGTTTCAATACGACATCGGTATTCGCTTTAACGACAAAGAGCGCCACGATGTCGAGGAATACTGCATCAGCGAAGGCTGGATCAAGGTACCCGTCGGTAAAACGGTAGACCGCAAAGGCAAGCCTTTGTTGTTGAAATTAAAAGGTCGGGTTGAGGTGTTTTACCGGTTTGCATAAAAAGTTAATGCTGGCAACTGATTTCAAGTTCATTGCAGCAGCGTCTTCCAGCTAAACACAGGCCAATCACTGCGTGATTGGTTGTCTTCGCCGCCATAAATCACGCACCCGCCATCGCATGCATCCGGGTACTGAGTTGCAAATTTTTTCAATCCTTTGAAGTAATCTGGGTTCACCGTGGCACCGGCTTTGATTTCGATAGCGCGCATGCGACCCCCGGTAGGTAGCAGCAAGTCCACTTCATTGCCGTCTGAGTCTCGATAGAAATACATCTCTGCGGACTCACCTTGGTTGAAGCGGTCTTTAAGTCCTTCCATGATCACCATGTTTTCAAACAAACTCCCCCATAGCGGGTCACGTTGTACTTGCTCTGGTTCACGAAGCCCAAGCAACCAACAGGCCAGTCCAGTATCGTAAAAGTAGAGTTTGGGAGTCTTGACAAGTCGTTTGCCAGTGTTGGTATGCCATGGTGGTAGTAGGTAAACCAAGCAACTGGTTTGCAGTAAATCAATCCACGCGCTGGCTGTGGCGTGAGATACGCCTGCATCGTTACCCAAGCTGCTCAGGTTCAGCAGTTGACCTGTGCGGCCAGCACACAGTCTGACAAAGCGTTCAAAGCGATGCAAGTCGTGAACCGCTGTAAGTTGGCGCAAATCGCGCTCCACATAGGTTGAAAAATAATCAGCAAGTGCTTGCGATGGATCCAGTTGACGCATCATGGATGCGAGGACAAAAACCTGTCAGCACTGTTTGCGGCAAAGAAACTGGTGTTGGACGCAAAGTGTGAGCTTCTGCCAAAGTAAAAGGCAGCAAGCGCAGTATGACAGTGCGTCCGGCCAAGGATTGCGAGACTTGCGTCATCAACTCAAATTGCTGGCTGCCGGTCAACACATAGCGTCCTGCAACGGATTGACGGTCAACCATTGCTTGCATATAAGACGGTAAATCTGGCGCTCTTTGTATTTCGTCCAAGATGGCACCGTCTGGATAATTCTGCAAATTGAAGAAATTTTCTTGCATTTGCAGAACCTCAGATGCCGCTCTAAAGCGGCATCTGAAAAGTTCAGCTGACCGAATCTGCCGCTTGGCGGGTCAGCATGGCCAAGGTATTGGCGATGGTTTTGCGTAAATCGCGGCGGTCGCAAATCATATCGAGCGAGCCTTTTTCCATCAAAAACTCTGCACGCTGAAAGCCTTCGGGCAAGGTCACGCGCACAGTGCTTTCAATCACGCGCGGTCCGGCAAAGCCAATCAGTGCTTTGGGCTCGGCAATCACCACATCTCCCACGAAAGCAAAACCGGCGGACACGCCGCCCATGGTCGGGTCGGTCAGTACGCTGATGTAAGGCAAACCTTTTTGCGCCAAACGAGTCAGCGAGGCATTGGTTTTGGCCATTTGCATCAGCGATAACAAGCCTTCTTGCATGCGCGCGCCGCCGGTAGCGGTGAAGCAAACGAACGGTACTTTTTGTTCGATGGCAGTGTGTACGCCGCGCACAAAGCGCTCGCCGACCACCGAACCCATAGAGCCGCCCATGAAGTCAAATTCGAAGCATGCGGCCACCAGATTGATGCTGTGCACGGAACCACCCATGACCACCAGCGCATCGGTTTCGCCGGTGTTCTCCAGCGCTTCTTTCAGGCGTTCCGGGTATTTGCGGCTGTCCTTGAATTTGAGGGGATCCATGGGCAGCACTTCCTGGCCTATTTCATAGCGGCCTTCGGCATCCAAAAACGCGTCCAGTCGTGCGCGCGCCCCTATGCGGTGGTGGTGACTGCATTTGGGGCAAACGTTTTGGTTTTCCTGCAAATCGTTTTTGTACAAAACGGTTTCGCAACTGGGGCATTTGACCCACAAGCCTTCAGGTACGCTGCGCCGGTCTGCCGGGTCGGTGTGCTGAATTTTCGAAGGAAGCAGTTTTTCAAGCCAGCTCATGGTGCGTCTCCAGAAAAAGTGATTATGCGTCCAGCGCCTGGCGGATACCCTGCATGAACAAGCGCGCTTCTTCGGCAGCTTTGCCCGCAGGTGCAGCTTCGATCAGTTGCAGTAATTTACTGCCGATCACCACCGCGTCTGCCACTTTGCCAATGGTTTGGGCGGTGGCCGCATCACGAATGCCGAAACCCACGCCTACAGGTATGTGTACATATTTGCGTATGCGCGGCAACATGGCTTCGACTTCGTCGGTGTCGAGTGCACCCGAGCCGGTCACGCCTTTGAGCGACACGTAATACACATAGCCGCTGGCGACATCTGCCACTTGCTGCATGCGTTTGTCGGTGCTGGTCGGGGCCAGCAGGAAAATCAAATCCATGTGGTGGGCACGCAGCGCAGCGGCGAATTCCACGCATTCTTCCGGCGGGTAGTCCACCACCAACACGCCGTCAACACCGGCGGCAGCTGCGTCTTTGACAAAGCTGTCAGCGCCGTGAAGGTGGTTGTAGTTTTCCACCGGGTTGGCGTAACCCATCAACACGACGGGCGTGACTTTGTCAGTGGCGCGGAACTCGCGCACCATGGCCAGCACTTCGCCCATGCCCACGCCATGGCGCAGCGCGGCTTCACCGGCTTTTTGAATCACCGGGCCGTCGGCCATCGGGTCGCTGAAAGGCACACCCAATTCGATGATGTCGGCCCCGCCTTGCACCAGCGCTTGCATCAGCGACAAGGTGTGGGCAGGCTCGGGAAATCCGGCCATCAAATACGGAATCAGCGCTTTGCGGCCTTGGCCTTTGAGCGCATTCATGGTGGTGGTGATGCGGCTCATGCTTTGACTCCGTTCAATGCAGCCAGCGAAATGGCTTGCTCGCCTTTGACCGATTGACCTTGGCAGCTTGGGCGGCAGAAGAAATCGGCGTTGGACAAATCGGCGACGGTGCCAATGTCTTTGTCGCCGCGCCCGGACAAGTTGACCAAAATGGATTGTTGCGGTGTCATGGTTTTGGCGAGTTTCATGGCGTGTGCGACAGCGTGGCTGGATTCGAGCGCCGGAATAATGCCTTCGGTGCGACACAAATAGTGAAACGCAGTTAACGCCTCTTGATCCGTGATGCCCACGTATTCAGCGCGGCCAATGTCTTTCAAAAACGCATGCTCAGGACCGACGCCGGGGTAGTCGAGTCCGGCGCTGACGCTATGGGTTTCGGTGATTTGGCCGTTGGCATCTTGCAGCACATAGGTGCGGTTGCCGTGCAGCACGCCGGGCACGCCGCGTTGCAGAGAAGCTGAATGCTTGCCGCTTTCCATGCCTTCGCCAGCGGCCTCGATGCCGATGAGCCGGGTTTTTTCAAACGGGATGTAGGGGTAGAAAATGCCCATGGCGTTGGAGCCGCCACCGACGCATGCCAACACCGCATCGGGTTGGTTGCCAATGTGCATGCTGGGCATTTGTTGAATGCATTCTTCGCCGATCACGCTTTGGAAATCGCGCACCATCATCGGGTAGGGGTGCGGTCCGGCGACGGTGCCGATGATGTAGAAAGTGTTTTCCACATTCGTTACCCAGTCGCGCAAAGCTTCGTTCAATGCGTCTTTCAAAGTGCGGCTGCCCGATTCGACTGGCACCACGGTAGCGCCAAGCAATTTCATGCGGTAGACGTTGGGGCTTTGGCGTTTCACGTCTTCGCTGCCCATGTAAACCACGCATTCCAAGCCGTAGCGCGCGCAAATCGTGGCGGTGGCGACACCGTGTTGTCCGGCGCCGGTTTCGGCGAT
>CANNRV010000182.1 GCA_947508145.1 Comamonadaceae bacterium | reverse complement strand
TGCCGGCGGAAAAAAACATGCGCATCTGGTCGAGATGGCAGACCTGGCAGATGCCAGCCACGATCCTTTGTTGGCACAAGTCAGACAAGGTGTACGCAAAGCCGGTTTGCCTTTGACGCCCAAAGTCAATAGCGGCGTGCAAGTGGTGTTCAGTAAAGAGCCTGTGAAGCGACCTTCAAACACCACAGACTCATCTACAGACAACACATTGAATTGCCATGGCTACGGTTCATTGGTCACTGTGACAGCCACTTTTGGTCTTTGCGCAGCGGGTTGTGCGTTGAACCATTTTTCTGCATAAATAAAGCATGCGATTTTTTTTCAAAATACAGGAAAAATACAGTTATAATTTGTGGCTTCGCTGAGTGGCAAAACCGCAAAGCGCAATGATGGGACGTTAGCTCAGTTGGTAGAGCAGCGGACTTTTAATCCGTTGGTCACAAGTTCGAATCTTGTACGTCCTACCACCCTCATTCAAAAAAACCAGTTCTAACCGAACTGGTTTTTTTTTACCTATCAAGCATGGCCTCTTCCAATTGCCCGGTCAAATTCAACCAATGCGTTTCTAATCCGGGCAGTTGTTGCTCCACTAGTTTTAATAAACGCCCGTGTTCAGCCAATTCAGTGCTGGAGACTGTCTCAGCTAACAAGGTGTGAAGCCTATCGCGCTGGGCTTCCAGTTCTTGCATTTCAGCTTCTATTTGACTCAATTGTTTTTGCAAGCTCTTCAAGGCTGAGGCATTGATCTTCGGTGCAGCAGGTTTGATGGCCTGAGGCACAACGGGTTTCACTTGGCTTGCATTCGCAACTGCCTTCAGGCGTTTGGCCTCGTCCAATAAAAACTTTTGGTAATCGTCCAGATCGCCTTCGAACGGCTCAATACCGCCCCGTGTCACCAACCAGAATTCGTCGCAGACCGCGCGCAACAAAGCGCGGTCATGGCTGACCAACATCACCGTTCCTTCAAACTCATTGAGAGCGACAGACAATGCTTCGCGCGTGGCCAGGTCCAGGTGGTTGGTGGGCTCATCCAGCAACAGCAGGTTGGGACGTTGCCAGACCAACATACACAGCACCAAACGGGCTTTTTCACCGCCGCTCATGCTGCCCACGCTTTGCTTGACCATGTCGCCGCTGAAATTGAATTGGCCGAGGAAACTTCGCAAATCCTGTTCGCGTGTCGCTTGCCCTGACAACATGCTGAGTTGAGTCAATCGTTTGGCCAGCGTGATCATGTGGTCCAGGGGGTTGTCTGCGGGTTGAAGTACATCGAGTTCTTGCTGCGCAAAATAACCGATGTTCAAACCCTTGCCCTCGGTGATCTCACCGGCCACGGCTTGCAAACTGCGTGCAATCGTTTTGACGACGGTGGATTTACCTTGGCCATTGGCACCCAATATGCCGATGCGCTGACCGGCCAACACAGAGCGGCTGATGTTGTTCACAATGACAGTGGGTGGTCCGTCTTCAGCGGGATAACCAAAGCTGACTGCCTGCATGGACAACATCGGATTGGGCAACTGAGCAGGTGGTTTGAATTCAAACTGGAAATCGGCTTCGTTCAACAAAGGCGCGATTTTCTCCATGCGCTCCAGCGCTTTGACTCGGCTTTGCGCCTGCTTGGCTTTGCTGGCCTTGGCTTTGAAACGGGCAATGAATTTTTGCAAATGCGCAATTTTGTCTTGCTGTTTGGCAAATGCGTTTTGTTGCAAATTCATTTGCTCGGCACGCATGTCTTCAAACTTGCTGTAGTTGCCGCCGTAGCGCATCAGTTTGGCTGAATCAATATGCAAGGTGACATTGGTGACCGCATCTAAAAATTCACGGTCATGGCTGATCACCAGCAAAGTACCTTCGTAGCGCTTGAGCCAGCTCTCCAGCCACACCAGTGCGTCTAAGTCCAAGTGGTTGGTCGGCTCATCCAGCAGCAGCAAATCCGAGGGGCTCATCAACGCACGCGCCAGTTGCAAGCGCATGCGCCAACCACCGGAAAAACTATTGACCGGGTTGTCCAATTCGGTGGTTTTA
This sequence comes from Comamonadaceae bacterium, assembly GCA_947508145.1. GTDB lineage: Bacteria > Pseudomonadota > Gammaproteobacteria > Burkholderiales > Burkholderiaceae_C > Limnohabitans. Next base: position 2,112 of record CANNRV010000182.1, on the reverse strand, counting down.
AAGCCCAAGCCCAAAATCAATGCCTGTGCTCGTGAGGGCGCGTCATGTTCACCTGCATCCGACAAAGCCATGTACGCATTCGCCATGCGTTCACCGTCGTTGGATTCTTCCGCCGCGGTCACTTCATCGCGTGCAGATAACAAGGCTGTGTCGCCATCGATCACAAATTCGGTAGCGCTTTGCGATGTTTCAGGCATCTCTTGGGCCACCTGGCCCATGCGCCATTGTGTGGGTATGTAGAACTCGCCGGAGTCTTCTTGCAAACTGCGGTTGAGCAAAGCGAACAGCGAAGATTTGCCTGCGCCGTTGCGTCCCACCAGACCGACTTTTTCACCGGGATTCAAAGTGACAGAGGCCTGGTCCAGCAACAATTTGGCACCGCGGCGCAGCGAAATATTTTTCAGAGTAATCATGTCAGCAAAGCCTGTTTGGTAATCAGCATCACCTGCTCATCACCAGCGCTGGTTGTCAAATACATCACCTCAAGTGCAGGAAATGCGCGGGTGAAATGTTCTATCTCGTGGCCGATTTCCAGAATCAAGACAGCGTCATCTGTCATGAAGGATGGTGCCTCAGCTAGCAAGCGGCGGATGAAGTCCATGCCGTCTGTACCGCCTGCCAGTGCAAGCCTGGGTTCAGCCAAAAATTCGGCGGGCAGGGCAGCCATGCTGTCTGCGTTCACATAGGGCGGGTTGCACACGAGCAAGTCGTACACACCGCTGGCTTTCTCCAGTCCATCAGACAACCGGGTCGTGACGCGTGGTTGCAAACCATGGCGTTCGATGTTGATATCTGCCACTGCCAAGGCGTCCGCAGAAATATCCAATGCGTCTATGTGCAGTTGAGGATAGGCCAGCGCCAGCAACACCGCCAGGCTACCGCCGCCGGTACACAGGTCGAGTGCGCGTGTGCTGTGCGGGCTGAGCCACGGGTCCGCGCTGCCTTCGGCAATCACTTCTGCGATCAGGCTGCGCGGTATCAAGCAGCGTTCATCCACATAAAACGATACGCCTTGCAACCAAGCTTCGCGCGTGATGTAGGCCAAGGGTGTGCGTGTTTGCAAACGCTGATTCAGTAAATGCTGTACCGCTTGTGTTTCAAGCGCTGTCAGGGGCGCGGTCAATTCTGATGTATCCGTGTCCAGCGGCAGTTTCAATGCCCACAACACCAGCCATGAAGCTTCGTCGTGCGCATACAAAGTTCCCTGACCCAATGCCACTTGGGCTTGTGTCAGTTCATCTGCGCAACGTTGTATCCATTCAACCGCTGTCATGCACCAGCCGTTTTCAAGACACCTGTCTGCAAGCGCTGAAGCACGCCGAGGTAAATGTTTTTCAGACAGTCGATGTCACTCAAGCGGACAAACTCGTTGATCTGGTGGATGCTGTCATTCGGCGGCCCAAACTCAATCACTTGGGGACAGATTTGCGCGATAAAACGCGCATCGCTGGTGCCGCCGGTGGTGGAGAGTTCTGTGGCTATGCCGGTGTGTTCCAGAATGGACTGTTGCACGGCTTGCAACAAATCGCCGGGTGTGGTGATGAACGGCAAGCCGCCCAAGGTCCATTTCATGTCGTAATCCAACTGGTGCTTGGTCAACACAGCTTCCAACCGCTGTTTTAACTGTTCAGCGGTGGATTCGGTGCTGAAGCGGAAATTGAAATCGACCACCACTTCACCGGGAATCACATTGTTGGCACCCGTGCCAGCGTGTATGTTGCTGACCTGCCAGCCTGTGGGTTGAAAATAGTCGTTGCCCTTGTCCCATTCAATGGCGGTGAGTTCAGCCAAGGCAGGTGCTAACAAATGAATGGGGTTGCGCGCGAGTTGCGGGTAGGCGATATGGCCTTGCACACCTTTGACGCTGAGTTTGCCGCTCAAGGTGCCGCGCCTGCCGTTTTTCACCATGTCGCCAATGCGGTGTACCGAGGTGGGTTCACCCACAATGCACCAGTGCAAAGGTTCACCGCGTGCTTTCAAGGCTTCCACCACTTTGACTGTGCCGTCCACCGACGGACCTTCTTCATCGCTGGTGAGCAAAAACGCCAGGTTAAACGAGGCAGCTTCTTCGGTTTGTACAAATTCTTCGACTGCAACCACCATAGCGGCCAG
>CANNRV010000181.1 GCA_947508145.1 Comamonadaceae bacterium | reverse complement strand
GCCTCTTTCATCGCCACCAAGCCCAACACAGCTTCGCGGCCATCGATGATGCGGTGGTCATACGACATGGCCAGGTAGTTGATGGGTCGCACCACCACTTGCCCGTTTTCGACCACGGCGCGGTCTTTGGTGGCGTGCACGCCCAGAATGGCTGATTGCGGCGGGTTGATGATGGGCGTGGACAGCATGGAGCCGAATACACCGCCATTGCTGATGGAGAACGTGCCGCCGGTCATCTCTTCAATGCCGAGCTTGCCGTCACGCGCTTTCACGCCATACTCAGCGATTTTTTTCTCGATATCGGCAAAGCTCATTTGGTCGGCGTTGCGCAAAATCGGCACCACCAAACCGCGCGGCGAACCCACTGCAATGCCGATGTCGAAATAGCCGTGGTAGACGATGTCGTTGCCGTCCACAGAGGCGTTGAGCACCGGGAATTTTTTCAGCGCGTGCACCGCAGCTTTGACGAAAAAGCTCATGAAGCCTATCTTCACGCCGTGCTCTTTTTCAAACTTGTCTTGGAAGCGCTTGCGCATTTCCATCACCGGTGCCATGTTCACTTCATTGAAAGTAGTGAGGATGGCGTTGGTCGATTGCGATTGCAACAAACGCTCGGCCACGCGTGCACGCAAACGGCTCATAGGCACGCGTTGCTCGGGGCGCTCGCCCAAGTTGACGGACGGTCCGTCGACTTGCGGCAAAACCTTGGTCGGTGCGCCAGTTGGAATAGCAACAGGCGCGGGTTTGGCACCCGTTGCCACTGCGCCGAGCACATCGCCTTTGGTGACGCGACCGTCTTTGCCGGTGCCGGTGACTGAACCGGCAGCAAGGTGGTTGTCAGCCATCAGTTTGGCAGCGGCTGGCATCAACACATCAGATTTGGAGGCGGATGCAGCGACTGCGACAGGCGCAGCGGCTTTGGCAGCAGGCGCCGGGGCAGCGGCGCTGGCCGGTGCGGCGGCAGTGGCGCTGGCTGCCGTATCAATGCGTGCAATCAACTGATCTGCCTGCACCGTGCTGCCGTCGCCGCACAGAATTTCCACCAGCACACCGGAAGACGGTGCGGGCACTTCCAACACCACTTTGTCGGTTTCGACATCGATAAGGATCTCATCGGCGGTGACGGCTTCACCGATTTTCTTTTTCCATTGCAACAAGGTGGCTTCGGCCACCGACTCGGACAACTGAGGGACTTTGACTTCTACGATAGACATATTGAATTCCTGAATGTGTGAAGGGCTGAGCTCTGAGCGCACATGCGCTGCATGAGCGGCTTACTTGGTCAGAATGAAACCTTTGAGACGGCCAAACGCGCCATCCACCAGGGCTTTTTGCTGCTCCTGGTGCAAGTGCGAATAACCGACGGCGGGTGAGGCAGAAGCGGCGCGACCGCTGTAACCCAGTTTCTGGCCGGTGGCCATGTTTTCAAACAGGTAATGCTGCACAAAGAACCAGGCACCCTGGTTTTGCGGCTCGTCCTGACACCAGACCACTTCCGTGGCATTCGGGTATTTTTTCAACTCAGCGGCAAACACCTTGTGCGGGAACGGGTAGAGCTGTTCCAAACGCAACAACACGGTGTCGTCTTGGCCGCCCTCTTCGCGTTTTTTCGACAAGTCGTAATACACCTTGCCGGAACACACGACGATGCGTTTGACCTTGTCGGCTTTGATGTCCTTAACCTCGGGAATGATGGTCTGGAATCCGCCCTTGGTGAACTCGGACACGGGAGAAGCCGCATCTTTATGGCGCAACAGCGATTTGGGCGTGAAGATGATCAGCGGCTTGCGCAGGTTGCGCACCATTTGACGGCGCAGCACATGGAAGATCTGGCTGGCGGTGGTGGGCTGCACGATTTGCATATTGGTGTCAGCCGCCAACTGCATGAAACGCTCGACCCGCGCCGAGCTATGCTCGGGGCCTTGGCCTTCGTAGCCGTGCGGCAGCATCAAAGTGATGCCGTTGACCCGGCCCCATTTCACTTCGCCGGAGGCGATGAACTGGTCGATCACCACTTGCGCACCGTTAGCGAAATCGCCGAATTGCGCTTCCCAAATCACCAAGGTGTTCGGGTCGTTGGACGCGTAGCCGTACTCGAAGCCCAGCACCGCTTCTTCTGACAAGATGGAATCGATGACGGTGAACGGAGCCTGGTTATCAGCTGCGTTTTGCAAAGGAATGTAGGTGCCGATGTCCCACTTTTCGCGGTTCTGATCGTGAATGACGGCATGGCGGTGGGTGAAGGTGCCACGGCCTGAATCTTCACCGGACAAGCGCACCGGAAAACCACTGGCGACCAAGGAAGCAAACGCCATGTGCTCGCCCATGCCCCAGTCCACCGGCAAATCGCCACGGCCCATGGCGGCGCGGTCGTCCAGCACTTTTTTCACCAGCGAATGCGGCGTGATGCCTTCGGGCAGTTTGGTGATGCGTTCAGCCAATCGTTTCCACTCGGCCATGGGGATGGCGGTGTCAGCCGCATCGGTCCACTTTTTGCCCAGGAACGGGCTCCAGTCCACGGTGAACTTGGTTTTGAAATTGGTCAGCACCGGCTCGGAGGTGTTTTTGCCCGCGTCCAGCGCAGCGCGGTAAGTTTTCACCATGTCTTCGCCGATGGTCTCGCCCAAGCCCTGAGCCGCCAAGCGGTCTGCGTACAGCTTGCGCGTGCCCGGGTGAGCAACGATTTTTTTGTACATCAAAGGCTGGGTCAGGCTGGGCGTGTCTTGCTCGTTGTGGCCGAGTTTGCGGTAACAAGTGATGTCCACCACCACGTCCTGACGGAAGGTCATGCGGTATTCCAAGGCCAGCAAGGTGGCCAGCACCACGGCCTCGGGGTCATCGCCATTCACGTGCAACACAGGCGCTTCCACCATTTTCACGATGTCTGTGCAAAACGCGGATGAACGCATGTCGCGCGGGTCGGAGGTGGTGAAACCGATTTGGTTGTTGATGATGATGTGCACTGTGCCGCCAGTGGTGTAGCCACGGGTTTGCGCCAGCGCCAAGGTTTCCTGGTTCACACCTTGGCCGCCAAACGCCGCGTCGCCGTGCACCAGCACAGGCAGCACCTGGCTGCCGGTGGGGTCGCTGCGGCGGTCCATGCGCGAGCGCACCGAGCCTTCGACCACCGGGTTGACGATTTCAAGGTGTGAGGGGTTGAAGGCCAAACTCAAATGCACCGGGCCGCCGGGGGTGGATACATCCGAGCTGAAACCCTGGTGGTATTTCACGTCACCGGCCGGCAGTTCTTCGGGCGCGGTGTGGTCGAATTCGGCAAACAAATCTTTGGGCATCTTGCCCATGATGTTGACCAGCACATTCAACCGGCCCCGGTGGGCCATGCCGATCACAACCTCTTGCACGCCTTGGTTGCCAGCGGCTTGGATCAATTCGTCCATGGCCGCGATAAAACTCTCGCCGCCTTCCAATGAAAAGCGTTTTTGACCGACGTACTTGGTGTGCAAATAGCGCTCCAAGCCTTCGGCGGCGGTCAGCCTGTCCAGAATGTGTTTTTTCTTATCGTTGGAGAACTGTGGCTGGCTGCGTATGCCCTCTAACTTTTGCTGCCACCAGCGTTTTTGCCGCATATCGGTGGTGTACATGTACTCCGCGCCCAAGGTGCCGCAATAGGTTTCACGCAGTGCATTCAGCAGTTCGCGCAAGCTCATGCGGTCTTTGCCGAAAAACGTGTTGCTGGTGTCGAACACGGTTTCCTGGTCTGCATCGGTGAAGCCGTAAAACGAGGGCTCCAACTCGGGAATATCAGGGCGGCCGGTGCGCTGCAGCGGGTCCAGGTTGGCCCACAACTGACCGACATTGCGGTACGCGGCGATTAACTGTTGAACCGCTGTGCGCTTGCGACCCATTTCCTGGTCGGCGCTGGCCATGACCACCCGCGTGCCGCCTTGTTTGGCGCGTTCGGCAAAAGCGTTGATGACCGGCAAATGCGGCACGTCTTTGGACTGGCTGCCATCGACGGCGGGCACATGCTGAAGCGCGTCGAAGTACTGGCGCCAGGAGTCAGGCACGCTGCCGGGGTTGAGGAGATAGTTTTCGTACATCTCTTCGACGTAAGGCGCGTTGCCCCCGAAGAGATAGGTGTTGCCTGCATAGGCTTGATAGACGGACGAACCCGACTGCGGTGAATCGCTCATTGCTGACCTCCGTTTCCCTGCAGGAAACAT
>CANNRV010000180.1 GCA_947508145.1 Comamonadaceae bacterium | reverse complement strand
GATTTTGGTATCCGGAGAGCAAATTCATGAGGCGCTTATTCGGCTCTGTGGGTGCTTGGACCTTGCAGCGTCTGGCAGATATTGGTCAGGCCACCGTGTTGTTTGTGCGCCTGGTGCTGCTGGCCCCGTCGTGTATTCGTCGCTTTGGCCTGGTGCGCGACCATATGCACTTTTTAGGCAATTACTCGCTGGCCATCATTGCGGTTTCAGGTTTGTTTGTTGGTTTTGTGCTCGCATTGCAGGGTTACAACACCTTGCAACGTTTCGGTTCCGCTTCCGCTTTGGGCTTGTTGGTTGCACTCAGTCTGGTGCGCGAACTCGGTCCCGTGGTTTCGGCCTTGTTGTTCACCGGACGCGCTGGCACTTCGTTGACAGCAGAAATTGGATTGATGAAAGCCGGTGAGCAGCTCAGTGCCATGGAAATGATGGCGATTGACCCGGTGCGACGCATCTTGGCTCCGCGTTTTTGGGCCGGTGTGCTGGTCATGCCCATCTTGGGTGCGATCTTCAGCGCAGTTGGCATTCTGGGCGGTTGGCTGGTCGGTGTGGTGATGATCGGCGTGGATGCCGGTTCGTTTTGGGGTCAAATGCAGGCCGGTGTCGATGTCTGGAAGGATGTGGGCAACGGTGTTATTAAAACCGTGGTGTTCGGCTTCACTGTCAGCTTCATTGCTTTGCGGCAAGGTTATGAGGCGCTGGCCACCCCGGATGGCGTGGCCCGGGCGACAACCCGCACCGTGGTCATGGCTTCGTTGTCGGTGCTGGCGCTGGATTTTGTGTTGACCGCATTGATGTTCTCGCTTTGAAAAAGGATTCCTGAAAATGCAACGTTCGAATACCGATGTCTGGGTGGGTATGCTGGTGCTGCTGGGCGCGGCGGCACTGTTGTTTCTGGCGATGCAATCGGCCAATCTGCTGTCCATCAGCTGGCAAAAAACCTATTCTGTGTATGCATACTTCGACAACATCGGCGGCCTGAAAAAACAAGCAGCCATCAAAAGCGCAGGCGTGGTGGTCGGGCGTGTGCAAGACATACGCTTTGATGACAAAACTTTCCAAGCCAAAGTTGAACTGGCGCTGGATGTGCAATACCAATTCCCCAAAGACAGCTCGCTGAAAATTCTCACCAGCGGTTTGCTCGGCGAACAATACATTGGCATCGAAGCTGGATCGGACGTGACCAACCTGGCCGCAGGCGACAAAGTGCAGTCCACCCAGTCGGCCGTGGTGCTGGAAAACCTGATCAGTCGATTTCTCTATAACAAAGCGGCTGACGGTCCGTCTGATTCGGGCAAGCAGTGATTCTTCAATCGCTAAGCCTGGGCCGCAGCCGTTGTTATGCAGCGCTGCTGGCCTGTGCTTTATTGGCCGGTTGCGCCGCTGAACCCGGCGCGAATGCACTCGACCCTTTTGAAACCACCAATCGCCGCATTGACGCTTTCAATCAGAAAGTGGATGCCAACCTGGTGCGGCCAGTGGCCGTGGGTTACCAAAATCACATGCCACAACCAGTGCAAACCGGGGTCAGCAACTTCTTTGGCAACTTGAGTGACATCTGGTCGACGGTGAACAATGCCTTGCAAGCCAAGCCCAAAGAAACCGTGGAGACCGGCGTACGAGCCGCTATCAACACGGTAGTCGGCATTTTGGGTGTGTTTGATGTCGCCACCAGCGTCGGTATTGAAAGACACAGCGCCGACTTTGGACAAACCTTAGGCGTGTGGGGCTTTCCTTCCGGCCCTTATATTGTTTTGCCATTGCTTGGGCCGTCCACCGCACGCGATACCGTGGGCTGGACCTTTGACAACTATTACAACCTGTGGAACGGGGTAGATCCCATAGGCGCGCGTTACACCGGCACGGCTGTCAAAGTGATCAGCACGCGTGCCAAGTACCTTGGCATGGACACCAGTTTGAATGAAGTTGCGCTGGACAAATACAGTTTCATGCGCGATGCCTACCTACAACGACGCAGCCCGACCACCTGGCGGCGCAACCGTCCGGCCGACATGCAAGACAGCACCGAAGACGATGGCGCTGATGGCGGCTATGAACCAGATCCGCCTGCTACTTCGGTGTCAGCACCGCTGAATGCGGTGCAAGACAGCAGTGAAGCCCTGCCGCTGGTGCAGCCCGGCCCGCCAGTCATCTATCAACCTGATAACAACCCAAATACACAGCCAACGCCCGCACCGGAAAATAGCGAATAATAGGCCGCATCTCCTGTCTATTAACGGTGGTCTACATATGACTTCGCGACTGTTTTTTGTATCTTTTTTTTCCAAAGCCTTAACTGCCGGACTGCTGGTTTTCAGCTGTGTCGGTCCGCTGGTGCATGCCCAGCAGGCGCCGGATCAATTCATTCAAACCATGTCGAATGAAATTCTCGACATCGTGCGCAAAGACCCCGCGCTCAAAGCCGGGGATTTGCAAAAAATCAGTGTGCTGGTGGACACCAAAATCCTCACCCACATCAACTTCCAGCGCATGACGGCTGCTGCCGTCGGGCCTGGCTGGCGTCAGGCCACACCCGAGCAGCAAAAGCGCTTGCAGGAAGAATTCAAGATGTTGTTGATGCGCAGTTATTCAGGCGCCCTGTCTCAGGTCAAAGACAGTTACAGCATCGTCGTCAAGCCCTTGCGCAGCCAACCCACCGACAACGAAGTGGTGGTGCGTACTGAAATACGGGGTGGTTCTGAACCTATTCCCTTGGACTACCGCCTCGAGAAAAGCCCTGATTCCGCCACAGGCTGGCGCATTTACAACTTCAATATTTTGGGTATTTGGCTGGTGGACAACTACCGCACCCAGTTCTCTCAGGAAATCAATGCCAAAGGCATTGATGGTTTGATTGCCACCCTGAGTGAACGCAACAAATCCAATAACCGCAAATGAGCACCGCTGCTGACATGGCCTTGCCCGCCGTGCTGACCCAGATTGACGCGACCAAGGTGGCTTTGCAGTTGCAGGCCGCAATCCACAAACACACAGGCGTATTCAGACTGGATGCCTCGGCTTTGCATCAGTTTGATTCTTCAGCGCTGGCGGTATTGCTCACCGGTTTGCGTGCGGCTGCAAGCAAAGGCCTGTCATTGCAGGTCAGCGGCTTGCCCGACCGCGCCCGGCAATTGGCGCAGGTCTATGGTCTGGCAGAGCTGTTTGAAACGCCTGGGGACCCAGCCGCCGCCACTTGATGGCCCTGCCGGGGCGGGTGCAAAACGCAAGGCTTAGAATAGCCAGCTTGCCATGGCTGCTATCTCCTTCCAATCTGTCTCCAAAACATTTACCAATGCACGTGGCACGTTCACCGCATTGGATCAGGTGTCTTTCGATATCCAGGCCGGTGAATTTTTCGGTCTGCTCGGCCCCAATGGCGCCGGTAAAACCACCCTCATCAGCATATTGGCCGGCCTATTAAAGTCCAGCAGCGGCAGCATCAAAGTGCACGACCTGGATGTGCAAACCCAGTCACAGCAAGTGCGCAAATTATTGGGCGTGGTGCCGCAAGAATTGGTCTTCGATCCTTTTTTTACTGTGCGCGAAGCCCTGACCTTTCAATCCGGCTACTTTGGCGTGACTGGCAACGATGCTTGGATAGATGAGTTGTTGGAGAACCTGGGCCTCGCCGACAAAGCCAACCACAATATGCGGCAACTCTCCGGTGGCATGAAGCGGCGTGTGCTGGTGGCACAAGCCTTGGTGCACAAACCCCCGGTCATCGTGCTGGACGAGCCCACCGCTGGTGTTGATGTGGAATTGCGCCAAACCCTGTGGCAGTTCATCGCGCGATTGAACCGCGAAGGCCACACCGTGTTGCTGACCACGCATTATTTGGAAGAAGCCGAAGCCCTGTGCTCGCGCATCGCCATGTTGAAGCTGGGCAAAGTGGTGGCCTTGGACGACACCAGCACCTTGCTGAAAAACGCGTCCAGCAATGTCTTGCGCTTCAAACTCGACGCGCAACTGCCGCCCGAACTCGCCGCCCAAGCGCGTGTCACCGGTCGCATCGTGCAGTTCCCCGCCAACGACGCGGCGCAAATCGAACATTATTTGGCAGCGGTGCGCAGCGCCGGTTTGGTGGCTGAGGACGTTGAAATCCGCAAAGCCGATTTGGAAGACGTGTTTTTAGATGTCATGGGAGCCAACGCATGACCGGCTGGCGCGCTCTGTTTTACAAAGAAGTGCTGCGCTTTTGGAAAGTCAGCGCACAAACCAT
>CANNRV010000179.1 GCA_947508145.1 Comamonadaceae bacterium | reverse complement strand
TTGAAAAACGGACGGGCTTTTGCGCCGCCTCGGGAAAGTCGGATGACGACCATGGTTTATCCTTGGGTGCAGTCTTTGATTCAGCGATGAGACACGCGACTTGACCACCCGGCCAGCGCTCGCTGAAAAGCCTGCCATTATAGACTGCCACCAACATGCCCCCTACCAACCCGCTTATCCGCCCATGCCAAACCGCCGACTTAAGCGCGGTGACCGCCATTTACGCCCACCATGTGACACACGGCAGTGGCAGTTTTGAACTCGATCCACCCTCCTTGTCGGACATGACCCAACGCCACGCTGCCATTGCGCAATTGGGCCTGCCCTGGCTGGTGGCTTGTCGGGGCGACGCGGTACTGGGTTTTGCCTATGCCGGTCAGTTCAGACCGCGTCCCGGGTTTCACTATTTGGTGGAAGACTCTGTATATATAGATCCGGCGCACACTGGCCAAGGGCTGGGCGTGGCGCTGCTGGCCGAGTTGATCCGCTTGTGCGAACAAGCGGGCAAGCGGCAAATGTTGGCGGTGATCGGCGACTCGGCGAATACGGGCTCTATCGCATTGCACGCCCGTTTTGGCTTCAGACACGTCGGGGTGATGCAGGCCAGCGGCTGGAAGCACGGGCGTTGGCTGGACACGGTATTGATGCAAAGGTCGCTGGGCCTTGGCCAAAGATGCCACCCGGAATAACCAATCAGCACAACAAACGCCTGCCAAGCAGATAATCCGGCCCATGAAAAATAAATCTGTGGTGTGCTGGTTAAGTTTGCTGGGCGGCCCTTTCGGCTTGGCCCGTTTTTTCATGTTCGGTTTGCGCGACTCAGTGGGCTGGGCGCTGCTGTTCATGAGCTTGCTGGGCTTGTACGGGTTTGAACGCGCCCAATCTTTTGGTTTGGACGACCCGTTGAGCTGGTGGCTGGTGCCGCTGCTGGGGCTGTCCATCGCTATCAGCGCTTTGCACACGCTTTATTGGGGACTGATGTCCGCCGACAACTGGAACAGCCTTTACAACCCCGCAACAGATGTCGCATCCGCCAGCGGAAACACCGGCTGGTTGACGGTGATTGCGCTGGTCTTGTCCTTGATGCTGGGCACCACCGCCCTGCTCTCCAGCCTGGCCTATGGGTTTCAGCGCTACTTTGAATCGCAAATCGAAGAAGCGCAAAAGCTGTCGCAATAAACCTATGCCCACAGTGGCTCTTTCAAGAGCCGCTGCTACACAGACACGGCGCGTCAACTGAGTTTTTCGATTTCTTGGTAAGCCACTGCGTGCAGCATCACTTGCACCACTTTGTGTGGCGCGACTTCCTGTAGCGGCAACAACACAAAAGCCCGCTCCAGCCAACGCGGATGAGGCAGCGTCAATCGGAAACTGCGAATCCGCGCATCGCCATAAAAAAGCATGTCCAAGTCCAGCGTTCGCGGCGCGTTCAGGTGGCTGCGCACCCGTCCGGCGTCTTGTTCCATGGCTTGCAATGCGGCCAGTAAATCTGGCGCTGTTAAACAGGTGTCAATCTGGGCCACGGCGTTGATGAACGCCGGGCCTTCGGCCTCATGCGGTGCGCTGCGGTACAAAGAAGACACGGCTTTGACATGCGTCTGCGGCAAGCCGCCCAGATCATGTAAAGCCTTGTCGACAGCGGCGACAGCGTCGCCCAGGTTGGCACCGACAGCGACATAGGCGCTGACCGGTTCACGCGTCTGTGTGACCACCGGCATCGGGTTTGGCGCCTGCGGGTTTGCGGCGGCGACGCGGGCGTTTTTTGGCCTCACCTTCGCCGCGCACCGCACGCGGTGCAGGATTGACCGCTTGCAACAAAGCCACCCGGCTGTCGTCATCGGCCAAGCTGAAGTCTTCCCACCAGTCAGCCAGTTCCACGTCGACTTCGCCGACCTCGGCGCGTAAGCACATGAAATCAAAACCCGCGCGAAAACGCGCTTGTTCGACCAGGCCAAAAGGCGCGCTGCCGCTGCGCTTCTCAAACCTCGGCTGCATGGTCCAGATTTCGCGCATATCACCGGCCAATTTGCCGCGCCCGGAAACATCGCCGATACGTGCGTTAAACACTTCTTCAATCGCTTCCTGCAAAGCAGGATAAACGGCCATCTCGCCGGTGCGTGCCTGCCAGCCCGCGCGGACATCGGCCCACAAGACGCAGGCCAGCAAAAAGCTCGGGGCCACCGGTTTGCCTTCGCCGACACGCCGGTCGGTATCTTGCAAAGCGGCCTGCACAAACGGGGTGTCTGCGCGTTCCACCACCACATCCAGCAACGGGTAAACGCCGCGTGCCAGTCCCAGTTGTTTCAATTGCTCAATGCTGGCGATGGAATGCCCGGTTTGCAACAGCTTGAGCATCTCATCGAACAAGCGGCTTTGCGGCACATCGGCCAGCAAATTCAGCATGGCTTTCAAAGGCTTGGCGGTGCGCGGCTCAAGCTTGAAACCCAGCGCACTCAGCTTGGCGGAAAAACGCACGGCTCGGATGATGCGCACCGGGTCTTCGCGGTAACGCGCTGCCGGCTCGCCAATCATGCGAATCACGCGTTTCGCAGCGTCTTCAAAACCGTGGTGGTAGTCAATCACCTCGCCCACGCTCGGGTCGTAGTACATGGCGTTGACGGTGAAATCGCGGCGGGTGGCATCCTCGTCTTGCGGGCCCCAGACGTTGTCGCGCAACACGCGGCCACTGGCATCCACTGCGTGCGTCATATTCGATAAAGCTTTTTTGCTGGTGCGCTCGTTACCGCTGACTTGCTCGGCATCGTTGCTGTCTAAGTGAGCACGGAAGGTGGAGACTTCAATCACCTCGTGGTCGCGCCCGCGCCCGTAGACCACGTGCACGATGCGAAAGCGTCTGCCAATGATGAACGCACGCCTAAAACACGCTTTGACTTCCTCTGGTGTGGCGTCTGTAGCCACATCAAAATCTTTGGGCTTTAAACCGACCAACAGGTCGCGCACTGCGCCGCCCACGATATAAGCCTGAAAACCGCGTTCCTGCAAAGTACGCACCACGTTCCAAGCGCGTTCATCAACCAGCTCGGGGTCTATGCCGTGGGTAGATGCTGGAATCACCCGGCGTTTGCCAAAACGCGTGGCCGAGGAGTTGCCGGATTTACCGAACAGGTTTTGAATGATTTTTTTGATCATGGGTTCTCGAAAAGGTCGAGGATACGCCATGCCCGCTCTTGGGCGATTTGCCGCAAGGCCGGAGCGGGGTTGGTCACCACCGGCGTTTGCACTTTTTCCAGCAGCGGTAAATCGTTGGTCGAGTCGCTGTAAAACGTGGCTTGCACATCCGCCCAGTCCAGGCCTTGCTGGGCCAACCATTGACTGACACGCGTGACTTTGCCTTCTCGCAAGGTCGGCACGCCCGCGATATCCCCGGTGAAATGCCCCTGATCATCGCGCTGCAACTCCACCGCCAGCAACACATCCATGCCGAATGCTTGGGCAATCGGGCCGGTGACAAATTCATTGGTCGCCGTCACCATCACCAGCGTTTCGCCTAAAGCCCGGTGATGCGCCACCAAATCCAAGGCGGCGGGTTTGATAGCAGGTTGAATCACCTGTTCCATGAACTGGCGGTGCGCGGCCTGCGCCTCGTCCTTGCTGCGTTCACGCATGCTGCGGGTGGCAAACCGCACATATTCATGGATATCCAGACAACCGGCGTTGTAATCGGCGTAAAAAGCGTTGTTACGCGCACGGAAAGTGGCTTCTTCCACCCAGCCGAGTTGCAAGGTGAACTCGCCCCAGGACTGGTCTGAGTCCAGCGGCAACAAGGTGTGGTCCAGGTCAAACAGCGCCAGTTTCAACTTCGGTTCAGGTTTCATCCAACATGGCTCTCAATAAGGGAATGGTCAAAGGCCGCTGCGTTTGCAGCGCGAAGTTGTCGAGTTGACCCAGCAAGTCAATCAAATGCCCCAGGTCGCGGCTGAATCGGCTGAGCAAATAGTCCAGCAAATCATGACCCAAGTGCATGCCCAGCGCTTGCGCGTGGTTCAGCAACACCTCGCGGCGTTCGTTGTCGTCCAGCAATTGCAAATGAAACACATGGCCCCAGCCAAGCCGGGTGCGTAAATCTTCCCGCAACGGCAAATCCTGAGGCGGCAAGGTGCCAGCGGCCAGCACCCAAGGCTGACGCGCCGCGCCCGGTGTGGCTGCGTTGACAAACCAGTTGAATGCCATGTGTTGCAAAACCGCCGAGAAATCTTG
>CANNRV010000178.1 GCA_947508145.1 Comamonadaceae bacterium | reverse complement strand
AGCAACATGACGTTGATATGCTGATTGATCACCAAGCAGGTGGCATGCTCACCTGAGAATTTCGGGTTGAAGCCAAACCCTAGTGCAGTGAAAAATGCGGTTGACCTGGCCAGATCGGAGATGGGTAAATTGAGATACAGAGATTGTGTGGACATGGTGGTTATCAGGTGTTAAAAAGTGTTTTGGGTGAGGTGAAAAGCATAATTGAAGTTTACAAAAAATGAATTCTATAGAGTAAATTTAAGTATAAATTTAACCAAATAAGCAGTTATATTTTGTTATGTATTTCAATCTATTTGTTTTAACTTTTTTAAAGATTGCACATTGTGACCATCCCTTTGAACGTATTGTCAGCTCGACCCTACTTTTTGCTGATTTCTTCCGCCATCATTGCTTTAGCCATTTTCATCTTCGCCTTGGCCATGTGGCTTGGCGGCCCCGGTGCTGCACCACCCATGCCCAGCATCAATGACCCTTTCAAATCGGTTGATTTCTCCCAT
Organism: Comamonadaceae bacterium; assembly: GCA_947508145.1. GTDB lineage: Bacteria > Pseudomonadota > Gammaproteobacteria > Burkholderiales > Burkholderiaceae_C > Limnohabitans. The sequence goes on along the minus strand of CANNRV010000178.1, from coordinate 3,732 downwards.
ATGCCTCCCTTGAAAAACTACCAAGGTGCGGACGGTGTCAAACTGTTTTACAGGGAGTACGGCCCCCAAGACGACAACAAAAAAGGTAGCGCAGTGTTGGTGCACGGTTCCTCTGCCAGCAGCAGATCTATGCATCCGATGGCGCAGGCGCTGGCCGCAGCCGGCGTGCATGTGTTTGCCTTAGACATCAGAGGTCACGGCGCGTCTGGTGTCAAGGGAAATATCGACTACATCGGCCAATTGGAATCCGATTTGAAAGACTTTGTTGACAAGGTGAAGCCAGCGCATCCCTCCACATTGATTGGTTTTAGTTCAGGCGGTGGTTTTGTGCTGCGGATAGCGGCCAGCGATATGCAAACTGCGTTTGACCATTACCTTTTGTTGTCGCCTTTTCTGGGGCCAGATGCACCGAACTACCGACCCAATAGTGGCGGTTGGGTGTCTGTGGGCGTGCCGCGCATCCTGGCATTGCTGGCATTGCTGGCATTGAACAAGGCAGGTATCCGGTACTGGAACCATCTGCCCGTCACGCGATTTGCACTCTCTGATGAGGCGCGGAAATTTTTAACCCCTGAATATGATTTCAATCTGGCGATGAATTTTTCAGTGCACAGCGACTACCTGAGTGATATTCGCAATGCAAAGGGCAGGGTGTCTTTACTGGCGGGCGACGCCGATGAGGCATTTCAAACGCAAGAACTTCAAGGTATCGTTCAACGTGCTGGAAAAGACTGGCCAGTGCAATTGCTGCCGGGCATTGGGCATATGGGCTTAACGCTGGAAAAGGCGGCGTTAACGTCTGTCGTTGAGCAGGTCATCCATTGACACAATCAAAGTTCACCTACATTGCGAAGCACGGTCTGAATCACTTATTGGTTCAAAGTGTCCATGGCGCGCACCATGTCGCTGGTGACGATGTGCTGTCCCGGCGCAGTGAGTGGCACAAAACCGTAAACCGCTTGAGGCTCCATGGCCAGGGACTTGGCTGCGGCCAGAATGTCTTCGTCAAGGTCTAAGGTGGTGCGCATGACAGCATTTTGTCTGATGCAATCGCATCAGTGCATCAATACCCGCCCCGGATTCATCATGTTTTGCGGGTCCAAAGCCTGTTTGATGCTGTGCATTATTTGCAGTGCCACCGGATCTTTATAAAGAGGAAGGCTTTCAACTTTCAGCCGACCAATGCCGTGTTCCGCACTCACTGAACCGCCGAAAGACATGACGGCCTCATAAACCATGTGGTTCACTGCGGGCTCATGCGTCTTTAAAAACGCTGCGGCATCTGCCCCTTCAGGGCATTGGATGTTGTAGTGCAAATTACCATCGCCTACATGCCCGAAATTCACCACGCGTATGCCGGGCAAGGCTTGTGCCAATGCCGCATCGGTTTGTTTCACAAACGCGGCAATGGCCGACACGGGCAAGGAAATATCGTGTTTGATGTTCAAACCTTCAGCGGCTTGCGCGGATGAAATGCTTTCACGCACCTGCCAGAGTTCGCGTGATTGCGCCAAGCTTTGCGCAATGACCACATCGCTGGCCACGTGCTGTTCAAGCGCTGCACTCAGCAGTTGTTCGAGGCGTTGTTCGGCATGCGCTTCAGATTCGGTGTCACTCAGTTCAAGCAGCACGCAGTAGGGCGCGACTTGCCACAGCGGTACTTGCAGTGAGGGGAAATGTCTGGCGACCAGACTGAGCGACATCTTTGACATCATCTCGAAACCGGTGAGCCCCGCGCCGAGTTGTTGTTGCGCCATGCCTAATAAATCCACCGCAGCTTGCACACCGGGCACAGCCGCCCAAGCGGTGCGTTGCGCGGCAGGCTTGGGAAACAGTTTCATGGTGGCTGCGGTGATGATGCCCAGCGTGCCTTCGCTGCCGATGAACAGATGCTTTAAGTCGTAGCCGGTGTTGTCTTTGCGCAGGCCGCTTAAACCTTGCCAAACCTCGCCTTGCGCGGTCACCACTTCCAGGCCCAAGCACATATCGCGCGTATTGCCATAACGAAGCACTTGCGTACCACCCGCGTTGCTAGCGAGGTTGCCGCCCACAGTGCAACTGCCTTCAGAGGCCAGGCTGAGCGCAAATAAAAAACCAGCTTCGTCGGCAGTGTGTTGAAGCTGTTGAAGAATGCAGCCCGCTTCAGCGGTGAGGGTGGCGTTGGCCGGGTCGATATGACGCACGGCGTTCATGCGTTGCAGATTGATCACCACTTCACTGCCCGAGGTGTCAGGCGTGGAGCCCATCACCAAACCGGTGTTACCGCCTTGCGGCACCATGGCTGCACCGGCGGCAGCGCATGCTTTGACCACAGCAGCTACTTCAGCCGTGCTGCCCGGTCGCACCACACACAAGGCGCGTCCGTGTTCGCGACCGCGCCAATCGCGCTCATAAGCTGTCAAGCCTTCGCCGGTGAGCACATGGGCTTCTCCGGTGATCAGGCGCAAAGTGTCTAAAAACCTGTGCATGGTGGTCAAACGTTTGTCGCAGGCAGCATGGCGAGACACAACTGCGTCAAATAAATACAGAGGTCCATGTCAGCATGTATGTTCATGGTTGATGCGCTTGTGTCGACGTGTCGGCTGTTGCATCACTTGCATGTTGCTGCGCCAAGGCCGCGTCTTTCAGCCGCCAGCGTACATGCATGGCACTGGCCGCGAACAACGCCAGACACAGACCGACCTCAATCGCTGCGTACATATTGCTGGGCCAACGGTCACCATTCCAACGGATCACACCTTCGGCGAAATACAACCAGACCACCAAGGTGACCCAACGGTAGGTGTACATGCGGTTTTTCAGCAAACCGGCAAGTGGCAGACACAAGGGCAATGCTTTGAGCACCAACCACGAGCCGCCGGGTCGCAACGGGGCCAGCCACAGTTCCCAAGCCAGAGATAACAGGATAAGTCCCAGCAAGCTGCCCACAGCCAGGCTGCGGGTGAGTTGCACATGCTGGTGAGCGGAGGGAGTGAGGGTTGGTGTCGATGGCATGATATGGGTCATGATTCTCTCGTATATCTCCGATAGCGTACGCCGCTTGCAACAGTTACCCTGGCGCTCTACTGCGCGACGCTTGCGCCAACGCTTTGCTGAAGACCGATTGGGACAGACTGCCGGTGCTTTGACCTTCACCACCACCATTGCCCTTGTGCCTTTGGTCACCGTGGCCTTGGCAGTCGTCACGGCTTTTCCCGTGTTCGATCAATTTCAAAACGTGCTGCAACGTTGGCTGATTGAAAGCCTGATCCCCGACAGCATATCCCGTCAGGTGCTGGGTTATTTGACGCAGTTCACCAGCAAGGCCAGCAGATTAGGGGCAGTCAGTTTTGCAGCACTTTTGTTTTCCGCGTTGGCTTTGGTGTTCACCATAGACCGCAGCTTGAACGACATTTGGCGGGTCAGCAAAGCCAGACCCTGGGGCCAGCGTTTGTTGTTGTATTGGGGTGTGCTGACCTTGGGGCCGATATTGCTGGCAGCCGGATTGGTCACCATGGCTTCGGTCATTACTTGGTCAGGTGGTTCACTGCGCAGCCAAAGTCCGGCCATGAAACAAGCCTTGGATGTGTTGGAGTTTGTGCTGTTGTGGGGCGGCATTTCCGCGCTGTACCGGTTTGTGCCCAACACCCATGTGCCTTGGCGGCAAGTGTTGGGGGGCAGCCTGGGAACCACCTTGGTGCTTGAGATTGCCCGCAGCATGCTGACCTGGTATTTGGCGCGCATGTCCACTTT
>CANNRV010000177.1 GCA_947508145.1 Comamonadaceae bacterium | reverse complement strand
TGTGTGTGTTCAGCCGAGCACGGTTTTGGCGACGATGTTGCGTTGCACTTCGTTGGAGCCGCCGTAAATCGTGGTTTTGCGCATATTGAAATAGGTGGAGGCCAGCGGTGCGCAATGCGCCGCGCCCACATGGTCGCCCTGCCAGCCTGCGTCCATAGCCTCTTGAATGAAAGGCAGGCTGAATGGCCCGGCGGCCAGCATCATGAGTTCGCTGTAACGCTGTTGAATTTCTGAACCGCGAATCTTCAGCAAGCCCGCAATGTCCAGCGATTGTTTGCCGGATTTCTCGGCGCTGAGCACGCGCAACACCATCATCTCTAAAGCAATGATGTCGACTTCGAGCTTGGCAATTTCATCCCGAAAACGCATGTCGTCGTACACGTTTTCTGCCTTGGCGATGCGTTTTAAGCGCTCGAGTTCGCGCTTGGCGCGGTTCACATCCGCGATGTTGGTGCGCTCATGCGCCAGCAGGTATTTGGCGTAATCCCAGCCCTTGTTTTCCTGGCCGATCAGGTTCTCGGCGGGCACTTCCACGTTGTCAAACCAGACTTCATTGACCTCGCATTCACCGTCCAGCAATTTGATGGGGCGCACGCTGACGCCGGGGGACTTCATGTCTATCAGCAAAAACGAAATGCCGGTTTGCGGCTTGCCTTCGGTACTGGTGCGCACCAGACAAAAAATCCATTCGCCGAACTGGCCCAAGGTGGTCCAGGTTTTTTGGCCATTGACGATGAATTTGTCACCAACGCGTTCGGCGCGTGTTTTCAATGAAGCGAGGTCTGAGCCCGAACCGGGTTCGCTGTAACCCTGGCTCCACCAGACTTTCCCGCTGGCGATACCGGGTAAAAAACGCTGCTGCTGCTCGGCGTTGCCAAAGGCCATGATGACCGGGGCCACCATCACCGGCCCGAAGGGCACGACGCGCGGTGCACCGGCCAAGGCGCATTCTTCTTCGAACAAATGTTTTTGCACTGCATTCCAACCGGGGCCGCCGAACTGCTTGGGCCAGCCATAACCCAACCAGCCTTTGCTGCCCAGAATTTGCGCCCACGCCTGCATATCGTCACGCGTGAGCCGCAAAGCGTTGTGTACTTTGTGTGAAAGTTGTTCAGGTAAGTGGGCTTTCACCCATGCGCGGACTTCTTCGCGAAATGCCTGTTCTTCAGGCGTGAATGCCAAATCCATGTGAAATCTCCGAGGGCAATGTGGCGACCTTGTTCGATCGAATCCGTGTTTTAGCACGATCGTGCGATTTTGCCTCAGCGCACGGTGCGTCCTGTGTGCAGTGGTCATAATGGCCGACATGAAAAACATCGTGATTTTGATTTCCGGCGGCGGCTCGAATATGTTGGCCATCGCCCGGGCCGCCAAGCTGGGCCACTGGGAAACAAAGTTGAATACACGGATAGCCGCCGTCATCAGCAATCGCCCCGATGCACGTGGTTTGACACTGGCCGCCGACATGGGATTGACCACACAAGTGGTAGACCACACCGCGTTTGCCGACCGCCCTGACCCACGCACCGCGTTTGACGATGTGTTGCGTCAAACCATAGATAGCTATGAACCGTCGCTGGTGGTGCTGGCCGGATTCATGCGCATACTGACACCGGGTTTTGTGGTGCACTATGAAGGCCGCTTACTCAATATTCACCCGTCCTTGTTGCCCGCATTTCCGGGGCTTCATACACACCAACGCGCCATAGACGCGGGCTGCCGTTTTGCCGGTGCCACCGTCCACCAAGTGACTGCCGAGTTGGACCACGGCCCGATATTGGCGCAAGCGGTGGTGCCGGTGTTGCCAGGCGACAGCGACGACAGCTTGGCCGCGCGCGTGCTCACGCAAGAGCATGTGATCTATCCGCAGGCGATAGAGGCTTTTTTCAAACGCATGGCGTAAATCGCATGACGCTTCAAAGAGTCGGTTTATCCGGCAATTTGCCGTACACTAAATCTTCTCTCATCGCAAATTCCCCATGGCTACTTTGAACACCCCTACAGCGACAGCACGACTTGAAGCCCGCATCAGTGTGGATTTACACGCCAGCCTCAAACGCGCGGCTGAATTGCAAGGCCGGACGATGAGCGACTTTGTCATCTCGGCGGTTCAGGAAGCGGCGCGGCTCGCCATAGAACAAGCTGATTCGGTGAAGCTGTCTGCGCAAGACCAGCAAGCATTCGCCAACGCATTGATCAAACCGGCCAAACCCAATGCCGCCATGAAGCGCGCCTTTGACCACCGCAGCCGGTTGCTGGTGAATGAATGAGCGCTGCGTTTCGCGTCAGCAGGCTGACACCGCAAACCAAAAGGGATAACTTCCATAGCGGCTCATCTTCACTTGACAGGTACTTCCACAGTCAAGTCACGCAAGACATCAAACGCAACATCACCGCCTGCTTTATTGCCAGCACAGATGATGGTCGGGTGGCGGCGTTTTACACACTGGCGTCGGCCAGCGTCCTCTTAACCGATTTACCCCCGGAGATGACGCGCAAACTGCCGCGCTACCCCAGTGTGCCCGCTGTGCGCATGGGCAGATTGGCGGTAGATCAGTCTTTTCAAGGACAAGGTTTGGGCGGGGCCATGCTGGCAGACGCACTGCAACGCTGTGTTGCCGCTGAGATTGCGGCCTATGCCTTGCTGGTGGATGCCAAGGACACACAGGCCGCTGAGTTTTACGCACACCATGGTTTTATCGCACTGCCTCAACAAGCATTGAGCTTGTTTCTGCCCTTGGCCTCTGTGCAATCACTGACCCGTTCCTAAATGAAAGTACACCATGTCTGACACCGACCTGCCGCCCTTACCCAGCCTGCCCACCGGGCGCTACAGGCATTACAAACAACTGGACTACGAGGTCTTAGGCGTGGTGCGCCACAGCGAAACGCTGGAGCCGTTGGTGCTTTACAAAGCGCTGTATGGCGAACAAGGGCTGTGGGTCAGGCCGTTTGCCATGTTCACAGAAGAGGTGGTGGTGGATGGGGTGCGCAGGCCCAGATTTGAAAAACTCAACGACTGAGTTATTTTTTTAAGCAGCCAACCTCGAATTGCGCGGCAAATGCGCCATCAAAAATTCCATCTGGTCGGCCAGAATGCGGCGGTTGCGCAAAATAAAGTCTTCCCACAAGGTGGGCGTGTAAGGCGTGTACAGCAGAGGCATTCGGGCCTGCTCGGGTGTGCGATTGGCTTTGCGGTGGTTACAGGTTTTGCAAGCGGTGACCACGTTCATCCAAGTGTCCTGGCCGTGCTGGCCGAAGGGGATGATGTGTTCGCGGGTCAAATCGGTTTCGTGGAAATCGTCGCCGCAGTATGCGCACAGGTTGCGGTCGCGGGCGAAGAGTTTGCTGTTGGTCAATCCCGGTTTCAAATCGAAGGGGTTGATGCGCGGCACGCCTTTGGTGCCAATGATGCTGTTGATGACGATTTTGGACTGAACGCCGGTGACAGCGTTGTAGCCGCCTCGGTAAACCGCGACTTCGGCTCCGGCTTCCCAGCGCACCTCGCCCGCCGCGTAATGCGTGACGGCTTGTTCGAGCGATATCCAGGATTGCGGTAACCCTTGGGCAGACAGCTTCAAGACCTTCAACATTCACCTCCAATGAGATAAGCGAGCACTGACGTCAATCCATGACAATATACCTTGTTTCCAAGACGGTACTTTGACAACACCTCGCCACACATGCAAATTTTCAGAGGCATTCACCACCCCGGGCTGGCCCCGTCCTGCGCACTGACCATCGGCAATTTCGATGGCGTGCATCGCGGCCACCAAGCTATGCTGGCTTTGTTGCAAAACGAAGCGCGTCAGCGCGGTGTACCGTCTTGCGTCATGACCTTCGAGCCGCACCCGCGCGATTTTTTTGCCTCGCAGGCGAATAAGCCCGACATGGCCCCGGCCCGCATCGCCGGATTACGCGACAAACTCGCCGAGCTGCAAGCCTGCGGCATCGCCCAATGCGTGGTGCTGCCGTTCAATCACACTCTGGCGACGCTCAGCCCGGACGATTTTGTGAAACAGATGCTGGTACAAGGCCTGGGCGTGCGCTATGTCTTGGTGGGCGATGATTTTTGTTATGGTGCCAAACGCGCCGGTGACTACGCTTCGCTGTCGCGCAGCGGCCAGGCACTGGGCTTTGAAGTGGCCCGCATGAACAGTTATGAAATCTCCGAACCGCCGACGGCAGACAAACCCGGCGTGACCGGCGTGCGTGTCTCCAGCTCGGCAGTGCG
>CANNRV010000176.1 GCA_947508145.1 Comamonadaceae bacterium | reverse complement strand
AGACCATGAACGGATTTTTTCCGGGGAAGCCAGTCCGATTTTGATGGCATCGAAATGCTCATCAGGTGTGAACTGCTTAAAGAGGTCGAGTAATGATTTCATGAACGCTCCAACTCAATATCAATGCCCAATGAACGGATTTCTTTGACCAGCACGTTGAACGATTCGGGCATGCCCGCTTCGATCGCGTGCTCGCCTTTGACGATGCTCTCATACACCTTGGTGCGGCCTTGCACGTCGTCGGACTTGACGGTGAGCATTTCCTGCAAAGTGTAGGAAGCGCCATAGGCTTCCAGTGCCCACACCTCCATCTCGCCGAAACGCTGACCACCGAACTGCGCCTTGCCGCCCAGCGGTTGCTGCGTGACCAAGCTGTAAGGACCAGTGGAACGCGCGTGCATTTTGTCGTCGACCAAGTGGTGCAACTTCAACACGTGCATGTAACCCACTGTGGTGGGACGGTCGAACGCGTCACCAGTGCGGCCATCAAACAAATGCGCTTGTGTGCGCGCACCGGTCAAGCCTTTGGCTTTCACCACGTCTTCCGGGTAAGCCAGTTTGAGCATGGTGCGGATGTCTTCTTCAGAAGCGCCGTCAAACACCGGTGTGGCAAACGGCACGCCCAGCGACAGGTTGTGCGCCATTTCCTTCACGTCTTTGTCAGCTAGCTTGGCCAGGTCTTCTTTATGGCCGGTGCTGTTGTAGAGCGTTTCAAGGAAGGTGCGCATTTCTGCGGCTTTGGCTTCTTCTTGCAGCATATGTCCGAGTTGCTCACCAATACCTTTGGCAGCCCAGCCCAAATGCACTTCAAGCACCTGACCCACGTTCATGCGCGAAGGCACGCCCAAGGGGTTGAGCACGATGTCAACCGGTGTACCGTCGGCCATGTATGGCATGTCTTCGACCGGGACGATTTTGGAGACCACACCTTTGTTGCCGTGGCGACCTGCCATCTTGTCACCAGGTTGCAAGCGGCGTTTGACAGCCAAATACACCTTGACCATTTTCAACACACCTGCCGGCAACTCGTCGCCTTGTGTGAGTTTTTTGCGCTTTTCTTCAAAAGACAAATCAAAACTGTGACGGGTTTGGGCCAGCGCGTTTTTGATGGATTCCAGTTGCGAAGCAACCTCATCTTCCGCAGGGCGAATATCGAACCAATGGAATTTCTCCACTGAAGTCAGATAGTCTTTGTCGATTTTGCTGCCTTTGGCCAGTTTGTTCGGACCGCCATTCGCCACTTTGCCCAACAGCAATTTGTGGATACGGTCGAATGCATCGGCTTCAACAATACGCAGTTGGTCGTTCAAATCCAGACGGAAACGCTTGAGTTCGTCGTCAATGATTTGCTGAGCACGCTTGTCACGCACAATGCCTTCGCGGGTAAACACTTGCACATCGATGACGGTGCCTTGAGAGCCCTGGTCAACACGCAATGACGTGTCTTTCACGTCTGAAGCTTTTTCGCCGAAGATGGCGCGCAGCAGTTTTTCTTCCGGTGTCAGCGTGGTTTCGCCTTTGGGCGTGACCTTGCCGACCAACACATCGCCGGGCTGCACTTCTGCACCCACGAAGATGATGCCGGACTCGTCCAAACGGTTGAGTTGTTGCTCTGCCAAGTTAGGAATGTCACGTGTGATTTCTTCTGCACCGAGTTTGGTGTCACGTGCCATGACCACCAGTTCTTCAATGTGAATTGATGTGTAACGGTCTTCGGCTACCACACGCTCGGAAATGAGGATGGAGTCTTCGAAGTTGTAGCCGTTCCAAGGCATGAACGCCACCAGCATGTTTTGACCCAAGGCCAATTCACCCAGATCGGTAGATGCACCGTCAGCAATCACATCACCCTTGGCGAGTTTGTCGCCGCGTTTGACGATGGGGCGCTGGTGGATGTTGGTGTTCTGGTTGGAACGCTGGTATTTGATGAGGTTGTAAATGTCCACACCGACTTCACCGGCTTGTGTTTCTGCGTCATTGACACGCACCACGATGCGGGTGGCGTCGATGTAGTCCACCACGCCGCCGCGCAAAGCGGTGACCACAGTGCCTGAGTCGATCGCTGCCACGCGCTCAATGCCGGTACCGACAAACGCTTTTTCAGGGCGCAACACAGGCACAGCCTGACGCTGCATGTTGGCACCCATCAAGGCGCGGTTCGCATCATCGTGCTCAAGGAACGGCACCAATGAAGCGGCCACAGACACAATTTGCGCCGGTGACACGTCCATGTACTGCACACGCTCTTTGCTGCACAAAATGGATTCGCCTTTTTCACGGGCAGATACCAAGTCGCCGGTCAAGCGGTCGTCTTTGTCCAAGGTGGCGTTCGCTTGCGCGATCACGTACTTGGCTTCTTCAATGGCTGAGAGGTAATCGATTTCGTTGGTGACCTGCGCATCATGCACACGGCGATACGGTGTTTCAATGAAACCGTATTCGTTCAAACGCGCGTACAAAGACAGCGAGTTGATCAAACCGATGTTCGGGCCTTCGGGTGTTTCAATCGGGCAGACACGGCCGTAATGCGTGACGTGCACGTCACGGACTTCAAAGCCTGCACGTTCGCGTGTCAAACCGCCCGGGCCAAGAGCCGATACGCGGCGCTTGTGGGTGATTTCGGACAAGGGGTTGGTCTGGTCCATGAACTGCGACAACTGTGACGCGCCGAAGAACTCTTTGAGCGCCGCAGAAATGGGCTTGGAGTTGATCAGGTCGTGCGGCATCAATGGCTCTTGCTCAGCCTGACCCAAACGCTCTTTGACGGCCTTTTCGATACGTGCCAAACCGGTGCGGTATTGGTTTTCAGCGAGTTCGCCGACGCAACGCACACGGCGGTTACCAAGGTGATCGATGTCATCGACTTCGCCGCGACCATTGCGCAAGTCGACCAGAATTTTGACCACAGCCAAAATGTCTTCGTTGTTCAGCACCATGGGGCCGGTGGATTCATCGCGGCCGACACGGGCATTGAATTTCATACGGCCAACGCGTGACAAATCATAAGTGTCGGGGTTGTAGAACAAGCGTTGGAACAGGGCTTGCACTGCGTCTTCGGTAGGGGGCTCGCCGGGACGCATCATGCGGTAGATGGCGACACGTGCTGCAAATTCGTCAGCGGTTTCATCGCTGCGCAAAGTTTGCGAAATGTAAGCGCCTTGGTCGAGTTCGTTGGTGTAGATACATTGCAAATCTTGCACGCCGCTGGAGCGCAGTTTTTTCAACAACACTTCAGTCAATTCGTCATTCGCCTTGGCAATGATTTCGCCGGTGTCTTCTTCAACGATGTTGCGTGCGATGACTCGGCCGATGAGGAAATCTTCCGGCACGCTGATGTGTGTGGTGCCTGACTGCTCGAGATCGCGGGTGTGACGCGCGGTGATGCGCTTGTCTTTGGCCACGACTACGTTGCCGCTCTTGTCAGTGATGTCAAAACGGGCAACTTCGCCGCGCAGACGCTCGGCCACAAATTCCATTTGTGCGCCGCTGTCCATCAAACGGAAATTGTCGTTGACAAAGAAGTTGGCCAGAATGGCTTCCGGTGTCAAACCAATGGCTTTGAGCAAAATGGTGACCGGCATTTTGCGGCGACGGTCAACGCGGAAATACAAAATGTCTTTCGGGTCAAACTCATAGTCCAACCATGAACCACGGTAAGGGATGATGCGCGCGCTGAACAACAATTTGCCGGAGCTGTGCGTCTTGCCTTTGTCGTGTTCAAAGAACACGCCGGGTGAACGGTGCAACTGAGACACGATGACGCGCTCGGTACCGTTGATGATGAACGAGCCTTTGTCGGTCATCAAAGGCACTTCGCCCATGTAAACCTCTTGCTCTTTGACCTCTTTCACTACTTTGGATTGAGGTGTGGAAGAGTCACGGTCGTAAATGATGAGTTGTACACGCGCGCGCACAGCTGAAGAGAATGTCAGACCACGCGTCTGGCATTCGCGCACATCAAACGCAGGTTTGGCCAGGTTGTATTCGAGGTACTTCATCTCGACAAAACCATTGTGCGAAACGATAGGGAATGCCGCGTCAAATGCCGCCTGCAAACCTTCGTTGGTGCGTTTTTTGGGTGGAACATCTGCTTGCAAAAACGCGGTGTACGCGTCTTTTTGCATTTGCAGCAGGTAAGGAATTTCCAGCACGCTGTCGCGGCTGCCGAAACTTTTGCGGATGCGCTTGCGTTCGGTAAATGTGTAGGCCATGAGTACTCCGGACTTGATTCACTCGGCGACTGGGGCCGCACAGTTT
>CANNRV010000175.1 GCA_947508145.1 Comamonadaceae bacterium | reverse complement strand
GCAATACACAAAGGCGGCAAACCAGCCCCAGCGGCCCAAATCCTTGAGCGCCCATTCATAGCTGATCAATGCAGGCGCTGCGCCAAAAGACACCATATCGGCCAGTGAATCCATTTGTGCGCCAAATGCAGACTGTGTATTGGTCATTCGGGCCACTCGACCATCCAGGCTGTCGAGCACCATGGCCGCAAACACGCCGATGGCCGCAGCTTCGTAATGGTTGTTCATCGCCATCACGATGGCGTAAAAGCCACCGAATAAAGCAGCCAAAGTGAATAAATTGGGCAGCACATAAATGCCCTTGCGCAAACGGCTGGGCATTTCGTCACTGGGTTCGCTGGGTGGTTGCGGCAAGTTCATGGCATCACAAAGTGGCCAAAACAGTGCTGGTGGCGGACACCACATCACCGGGTGCCACGCAGACCACTGCACTTAACGGCAGATACACATCCACACGCGAACCAAAACGGATAAAGCCGTAACGCTGGCCTTTTTCCAAAGTGTCGCCTGGATGCACATAGCAAAGAATCCGTCGTGCAATCAAACCTGCCACTTGCACCAGAGTCACCACTTGGTTTTCACCGTTGACATTGGAATCAATGATCACCGCGTTGCGTTCGTTTTCAGTCGAAGCTTTGTCCAAATCGGCATTCACAAACAGACCCGGGAAATAATGCACCGCACGAACACGGCCATTGACGCTTGCGCGGTTGCTATGCACATTGAACACATTCATGAACACGCTGACCAGCAAAGCATCACGGTCCGCATAGGAGTCACGTACTTTTTCGATTTTGACGATACGGCCATCGGCAGGAGAAAGCACTGCATTTGCAATGTCAGGTACAGCTCTTGGCGGATCTCGGAAAAACTGGATGACAAACACCAAAATGATGTAAGCCGGCAACGCAACCAGCCAGCCCCACCAAAGTGTCAACACCAGGGAAGCGACGGCGGCCAGCCCGATAAAGGGCCAGCCTTCGCGCGCCAACAATGGGTGCGGGTAATTCATCAGTTACGGCTCTGGTCGACCAATTTGTTTTTGGCGATCCAAGGCATCATGGCGCGCAATTGCGAACCGACTTTTTCAATGGAATGGTCGGCAGTCAGACGACGACGCGCGGTCATGCTAGGGTAGCCGGTGCGGCCTTCCAGAATAAACATCTTGGCGTATTCACCGGTTTGAATCCGCTTCAAAGCATTGCGCATCGCAGCACGTGACTCTTCGTTAATCACTTCCGGGCCGGTCACATATTCACCGTACTCGGCGTTGTTGGAAATAGAGTAATTCATGTTGGCAATACCGCCTTCATAAATCAAGTCAACAATTAACTTCAATTCGTGCAGGCATTCGAAATAAGCCATCTCAGGCGCATAGCCAGCTTCAACCAAAGTTTCGTAACCCATTTTGATGAGTTCAACAGCGCCGCCACACAACACGGTTTGCTCGCCGAACAAATCGGTTTCTGTCTCTTCACGGAAATTGGTTTCAATGATGCCGGCCTTGCCGCCACCGTTGGCCATGGCGTAGCTGAGTGCCAGATCACGGGCTTTGCCAGATTTGTCCTGGTGAATCGCCACCAAGTGGGGAACACCACCGCCTTGGGTGTAAGTGGAACGAACTGTGTGACCAGGAGCCTTGGGGGCCACCATCCACACGTCCAAGTCAGCGCGAGGCACGACTTGGTTGTAGTGGACGTTGAATCCGTGCGCAAACGCCAATGAAGCGCCTTGCTTCATGTTGGGGGCCACATTGTTGTTGTAGACCTCAGAAATTTGCTCATCAGGCAACAGAATCATGACGACATCGGCTGCTTTGACCGCGTCATTGACTTCCATCACGGTCAGGCCGGCTTTGCCGACTTTGTCCCAGGATGCGCCGCCTTTGCGCAAACCCACCACCACTTTGACACCGCTGTCATTCAGGTTTTGTGCATGTGCGTGTCCTTGTGATCCATAGCCGATGATGGCCACGGTTTTGCCTTTGATCAGGCTCAAATCACAGTCTTTGTCGTAATAAACTTTCATGGCTATCGCTCCTTAAATGTTGTTTCAATTCAAACCCGCAACACGCGTTCACCGCGACCAATGCCGCTGGCGCCGGTGCGCACTGTTTCCAAAATGGCGCTGCGCTCGATGGCTTCCAAAAAAGCATCGTTTTTAGACACATCGCCAGTCAACTCAATGGTGTAACTTTTATCGGTCACATCAATGATGCGGCCTCTGAAAATGTCTGCCATGCGTTTCATTTCCTCGCGCTCTTTGCCGACCGCGCGCACTTTGACCATCATCAATTCACGCTCGGTGTAAGCGCCTTCGGTCAGATCAACCACCTTCACCACTTCGATCAAGCGGTTCAGGTGCTTAGTGATTTGTTCAATGACATCGTCCGACCCCGATGTCTGCAAGGTCATGCGCGACAGGCTGGGGTCTTCGGTGGGTGCGACTGTCAATGATTCAATGTTGTAGCCACGTGCTGAAAACAGGCCGACCACCCGGGACAATGCGCCGGGTTCGTTTTCTAACAATACTGCAATGATGTGTTTCATGGATTTGGAACTCCTCTTTTCGCCGCCCTCCCCTGCAAGCGGTAACTTGCAGGCTAGACGGACAATAGATTTGTCAAATGTGAGTTGAGAAAATTAAAGGTCTTCGCTGCCCAACAGCATCTCGGTGATGCCTTTTCCGGCTTGAACCATCGGGAAAACGTTTTCAGTCTGGTCAGTGCGGAAATCCATGAAGACGGTTCTGTCTTTGAGTTTGCGGGCTTCTCGCAAAGCGGGTTCCACATCCTCAGGGCGTTCAATCAACATGCCGACATGACCATAGGCTTCGGCCAACTTCACGAAGTCAGGCAATGCGTCCATATAGCTGTGGCTATAGCGGCCTTCGTATTCCACTTCCTGCCACTGGCGAACCATGCCCAGGTAACGGTTGTTCAGCGAAAGAATTTTGATGGGCGTGTTGTATTGCAAACAAGTAGAGAGCTCTTGAATGCACATTTGCACTGAGCCTTCGCCGGTGACGCAGTAGACCTCGCTGTCAGGCTTGGCCAATTTAATGCCCATGGCATAAGGAATGCCTACGCCCATGGTACCCAAACCACCCGAGTTGATCCAACGCCTCGGCTCATCAAAACGGTAGTACTGGGCAGCCCACATCTGGTGCTGACCGACATCTGAAGTCACATAAGCATCAGCATCTTTGGTCATGTGCCATAAAGTTTCAATTACCTTTTGAGGTTTGATGACCAGGGTGTTATTGCGGTCGTATTTCAAACAATCACGCGAGCGCCAGGCTTCAATGGTTTCCCACCAGGCGGCCAGCGCTTTGGGGTCCGGCTTGTTTGGTGCTTCGTTGAGCATGCCGATCATTTCGGTCAACACGTCCTTGACATCACCAACGATAGGAATGTCTACCTTGACCCGCTTAGAGATGCTGGACGGATCGATATCAATGTGAATGATCTTGCGTTCGTTTTGTGCAAAGTGTTTGGGGTTGCCGATGACGCGGTCGTCAAACCGGGCACCGACTGCCAACAACACATCGCAGTTTTGCATGGCGTTATTGGCTTCAACTGTGCCGTGCATGCCCAACATGCCCAGGAATTTACGGTCGCTTGCAGGATAGGCACCCAGTCCCATCAATGTATTTGTGCAAGGAAAACCCAGCATGTCCACCAGCTTACGTAGCTCTGCTGAAGCCTCGCTCATCAGCACACCGCCACCGGTGTAAATGAAGGGGCGCTTGGCGGTGAGCAGCAATTGCAAAGCTTTGCGAATTTGACCGGAATGGCCTTTGCGCACGGGGTTGTAAGAGCGCATCTCCACGGTATCCGGATAACCGGCATACATGGTCTTCTTGAATGAGACGTCCTTGGGAATATCGACCACCACAGGGCCTGGCCTTCCGCTTCGGGCAATGTGGAATGCCTTTTTGAGAATATCCACCATGTCGCGCACATCTTTGACCAGGAAATTGTGTTTGACGATGGGACGGGTGATACCGACGGTATCGCACTCCTGGAAGGCATCCAAACCGATGGCGTGCGTTGGCACTTGACCGGTAATGATGACCATAGGGATGCTGTCCATGTAAGCGGTAGCAATACCCGTGATGGCATTTGTTACACCCGGACCGGATGTCACCAAGGCAACGCCTACATCGCCAGTAGCCCGTGCGTAACCGTCAGCCGCATGCACCGCTGCTTGCTCATGGCGTACCAGCACATGTTGAATAGTGTCTTGTTTGTATAGTGCGTCGTAAATGTGAAG
>CANNRV010000174.1 GCA_947508145.1 Comamonadaceae bacterium | reverse complement strand
TGAATAACGCATGGCAAACTGTAACCAGTGCATTTACAAATGCTGGCGTAAAAACCATCACTGCTGAATTCAAGGACAGTGATGGCAAACTGTTGGAAACCCGATCAATCACTGTGACTGTGGCTGACAACCCGGTGTCTCAAAGCGCCACTATCACCGATGTGAAAGACGGTGAACAAAGTATTGCAGAAGGTTCTTCTACCAGCAATCCCAAGCCCGTCATCACAGGCAGTATCAGTCCTTCGTTGGGTATCTACTTCACGGTTCAGGTATTTGATGGTGCTTCAACTCTTTCATTGACAGGCAACACCACTTACAGCGATGACAGAAAAAATTGGAGCTTCACACCCGGCAAATCACTCAGTCAGGGACACCACGAACTGATTGCCAAAGTCGTTCGTATTGATGGGGTCACTGAAACTACAAACAAAGTAGCCCGGACATTCAATATGTCACAGTACAGCTTAGTGTCCAACAATTCAGGCGGAAATTACGACAAAACCGAATGCGTACAAGACAAGCACACCGGATTAATCTGGGAGGGGAAAACAGCCTCCGGTGATAGAGCAGGCGGGAATCTGTACACCAATTTCAACAGCACAACGATTGTTCAAAAAACCGACGACACGCTTTTTACCCAGGCAGAAATCGACGCATCAACCAATAGCATCGGTTATGTGAATTCTGTCAATAGCCAATCACTCTGCGGTTTTAATGACTGGCGCTTGCCCACCATGGTTGAATTAAGAACTTTGGTGAAAGCAGACTCTAGCCCAAGCATTAATCCTGAATGGTTTCCGAACACCAATATGAATGGGTTTTATTGGTCATCTGCATCTGACTTGACAATGGATGATATGGATGCAGGTGCAGACATCCGAATTTCAGACGGATCTGATTCTTACCTGTATCGATATCAAAGAGATCTCATTCGTTTGGTCCGTTCTGCTCGCTGACGCCACAAAAACTGATCCAGCAACTCGTGTTGCTTGGCCCTGGCAATCGCCACAGATGCGGCTTTCACATGACCGAAGCCGCGTATGCGTTGAGGCAATGAGGCCCATGCCACCACCAAGTCACGGTTGGCGGTGGTGAGGCCGGGCAAGAGTTGCAACAGCTGTCGCTGGTAGTCCAACACCAGTTGGCGTTCTTCGCGACGCTCCTGGGTGTAGCCAAACACATCGAACGCCGTTCCTCGCAAGAAGCGCAATTTAGCCAGCCACTTGAAACCCAGCAGAGTCACACCCGGAAAACGGCGTTTCACCAGTTGCCCCTGCTCGTCATGCGCTGACAACAACGGCGGCGCCAAATGAAACGACAAGCTGTAGTCGCCTTCAAATGTGTCTGCCAAGGCCTGGCGAAACTGCGGCAGGGTGAACAAACGGGCCACCTCGTACTCGTCCTTGTAGCTCATCAGCTTGAACAAGTTGATGGCGACGGCTTTGCTCAACGCGTCACCGGCTTGCAAGCCTTGCTCGGCAGCGCGTACTTTTTCGACAAAGCGCAAATAACGTTGCGCATAGGCTGCGTTCTGGTAGTCCGTCAAAAACGCGACCCGCTTGCTCAGCAGTTCATCCAGACTGGCGGGTTTGCGCAGGCTGATCACCCGTTGCGGGCTGGCTTGTTGCGTCACCACTTGCATGTTCAAAGCAGCGCGTCTGCCCCAGGCAAACGCCGCCAGGTTCATGGGCACGGCCACGGCATTGAGTTCAATCGCTTGCAGCAGAGACGCCAGTTGCAAAGGAATCAAACCACGTTGAAAAGCCAAGCCCAGCATGAACAAATTCGCGCCCATGGCCTCGCCCAGCAAACCGGTGGCCAGCCGGGTGGCGTTGACAAATTCGGCGCTGCCGCCTGCGGCATCTTTCAGCAGTTGTTTGATCTGATCGGCAGGGTACTGCCAGTCCGGCTCACGGGCAAATTGACCCGGGGGCTGTTCGTGGTCATTCACCAGCACACGGGTTCTGCCGGGGCGGGTTTTGGCAATCGCGTCGGCGCTGGCTGCGGTCAATAAATCGCAACCCAAGACCAAGTCCGCTTCGCCGGTGGCAATGCGTTGCGCGTGTATGTCGCCGGGCTGCGCGGCAAACCGCACATGCGAGGTGACGGCCCCGTTTTTTTGCGACATGCCGGTCATGTCCAGCACCGACACGCCCTTGCCTTCCAGGTGCGCGGCCATGCCCAGCAAGGCACCGATGGTGATGACACCAGTGCCGCCTATGCCGGTGATCAACACGTTGTAGGTGCCGTTCACGGCGGGTGCTGTCGGCTCGGGCAAGGCTTGCTCGGATACTTGCTGAGTCACCGGTGTGCGTTGGCGCAAACGCGCCCCTTTGACCGTGACAAAGCTCGGACAAAAACCTTTGTTGCAGCTGTAGTCTTTGTTGCACGCGGTTTGGTCAATCACGCGCTTGCGGCCGAATTCGGTGTCCAGCGGAAGAATCGCGGTGCAATTGCTTTGCTCGCCGCAATCGCCGCAGCCTTCGCACACCAGCGGGTGTATGAACAGGCGCTCATCCGGTTCAGCCAGGCTTTGTTTTTTGCGCATGCGGCGTTTTTCAGCGGCGCAAACCTGGTCGTAAATCAACACTGTGGTGCCGGGCAAGTCCCGCAGTTCGCGCTGCACGCTTTCCATGTCGGCGCGGTCATGCACCGTCACCCCTTCGGGCAAACCACTGCGGTCGGTGTAGCGCTGCATGTCTTCGGTCACCACCACCACACGTTGCACGCCTTCGGCGGCAATCTGGCTGGCCATGGCCTGCACCGACAACTGTCCGTCCACCGGTTGGCCGCCGGTCATGGCCACAGCGCTGTTGTAAAGAATTTTGTAAGTGATATTGACTTTGGCCGCGACGGCCGCGCGTATGGCCAGCGAGCCGGAATGAAAGTAGGTGCCGTCGCCGAGGTTGGCGAACACATGGTTGCGTTCGGAGAAATGCGCCTGCCCTATCCACGGCGCACCTTCGCCGCCCATGTGGGTGGTGGTTTTGTTGTGCTCGGGGTAAATGGCGGTGGCCATCACATGGCAGCCGATACCTGCCAGCGCCAAACTGCCCTCAGGCACTTTGGTGGAGGTGTTGTGCGGGCAACCGGCGCAGTAATACGGCGGACGCACCGGCGTGTTGACAGCGCGGCTCAGCACCGCTCCTTTGGCATCCAAAAAACCCAGTCGTTGCTGTATCAGCTCGCTGGTGTGAAAACGTGCAATCCGCGCGGCAATCACACGGGCGATTTGCGCCACCGAGAAATCAGCCTTGCCCGGCAGCAGCCATTCGCCGCGCGGCGGCACCCATTCGCCTTTGACATCGAACTTGCCGATCACGCGCGGGCGCACATCGTCACGCCAGTTGTACAACTGCTCTTTGAGTTGGTATTCGACGATTTGGCGCTTTTCTTCCACCACCAAAATTTCGTCCAAGCCGGTGGCGAATTCGCGCACACCTTCAGGCTCCAGCGGCCAGGGCATGGCGACCTTGAACAAGCGTATGCCCAGTTGCGCCGCATAGGCCTCGTCAATGCCCAGCTCGTCCAGCGCTTCCACCACGTCCAAGTAACTTTTGCCCGAAGCGATGATGCCCAAGCGTGCATTAGGCGCGTCTATGGTGGTGTGGTTGAGTCTGTTCTCGCGTGCATACGCCAGCGCCGCGTAAATTTTGTAGTCCTGCATCAGCGCTTCTTGCTTGCGCGCCTGCACGCCCAGCGTATCGCTGGACAAACGGCAGTTCAGCCCGCCGGGCGGCATGACAAAGTCCGCCGGTAGACGGGTGATGACGCTGAACGGATTTGCATCTATAGAGGCCGAAGACTCCACCGTATCAGCCAGCGCCTTGAAGCCGACAGCGCAGCCGGAGAAGCGCGACATGGCCCAGGCATGCAAGCCCAGCGACATGTATTCCTGCACATTGCAGGGGTAGAGCACCGGCACCATGGCTGCCGCAAACACATGGTCGCTTTGGTGAGGCAAGGTCGAGCTGTAAGCGCCGTGGTCGTCCCCGGCCACCATCAGCACACCGCCATGACGCGCGGTGCCCGCGTGGTTCATGTGTTTCATCACGTCGATGGAGCGGTCCACCCCCGGCCCTTTGGCATACCAGAGTCCAAACACGCCGTCATACGGCGAGCCGCCGGTGAGCTTGACCTGCTGCGTGCCCCAGACCGAGGTGAGTGCCAGGTCTTCGTTGACACCGGGTTGAAAGCGGACGTGATGCGCATGCAAATGCTTTTCGGCTTTCCAAAAAGCTTCGTCCAATCCGCCCAGCGGCGAGCCACGGTAGCC
>CANNRV010000173.1 GCA_947508145.1 Comamonadaceae bacterium | reverse complement strand
GGAGTGATTTTTTCATGGGGGTATTTCCTTTAGTAGATGCAAAAACATTTCAAGGGATGCCACAAACTCAAGACATTCAAATTTGTGACCGAGCCGACGGACTCAAGCTCCTTCAACTCAGCCGCTTATTATAGGTGATTTCCCGAGCAGGCCAAAATACCACTTATTTTTCATTTAAAACTTGGCCGGATGCGCCCAACCGGCTTGCACCCAATCCGCTAATAAAGCACTTAATTGGGGCGATAAGCTGTCTATTTTTTCTAACCGACGAGTATCGGCCAAAGTACGCAAACAATGGGCATCCTCGCCTTGGCAGCGATAACTTTCACCATTTATAAATACAAAATGCCGGTCATAAAGCATTCTTGTTTTTTTATCTAAATGAACAGCCTTCAATTGGCGTGGACAGTCCTGCGACTCAAACCACACCTGAGATTTGGGCTCTGTCAGCATTTCCCCCAGTGCGCATTGCAGCTCGCGGGGTTGTTGCAACAGCTTTTGCACACTTTGCATGGCAAATTGCTGCAAGCCTGCAGGAATAAGCGCCGCATGACTGACGGCGGCCTGGTCGGTGTCGCGGTAGCGAACAGGCGCTGCATCCGTGTCCGCATCGCTGATTCTGGACAGCAACTCGGCGGCCAACTCATGGCGCTCAGGGGTTCTGAAACCAATGGAATAAGTCATGCACTCACCCACCGCCACGCCCTCGTGCGCATACTGCGGCGGCAAATACAACATGTCGCCGGGTTCGAGCAGCATGGTTTTTGACGGCTTGAATTGAGACATGATTTTCAACGGCACGTCGTCACGCAAGGCCAGGTTTTTCTGGGCACTGATGCGCCAGCGTCTTTGCCCCTGCGCTTGCAACAAAAACACGTCATAGCTGTCAAAGTGCGGGCCGACACCACCGCCGTCGCTGGCGTAGCTGACCATGACATCGTCGAGTCGCGCGTCCGGGATGAAACGAAACCGGTCGCGCAAGTTGGCAAAGGCATCGACATGCAAGTCCACACCTTGCACCAGCAGCGTCCAGTGCGGCCGACTCAGCGGTGGCAAAGCGCGTGGTTTGAAGGGCCCGTGCTGCATGCGCCAAGGCTTAAGCTCGCCGTCGCCGCTGACCAGACGTGACTCCACATCTTCTTCAGACGCCAGTTCAAACAGCTCTTTTCTGGTCAACAAAGCCTGCATGCCGGGTATGGCCTGGCGGATCAGCAAAGGCTTTCTCTGCCAATAGTCCCGCATGAATTCAGCCGGGCTGATGCCGCCCAGCACAGACGGCAGATCGTGTTTTTTCATGTCTCTCTCCAAACTGCGACAATTCTGCCCCATGAACATCACCAATGACTGCGTTGTCGCCCTGACCTGGGTACTCAAAGACACACAAGGCGAAATCCTTGACGAACTCGACGATCCGGTCGAGTTTTATTTAGGCGGACATGATTTGCTGGACAAGATTCAGCAAGCACTGCAAGACCACGAGGTCGGCGACCTGATTGATTTGCACCTGGAGCCTGAAGAAGCCTTTGGCGACTTTGACGAGCTGCTGGTGTTTTTAGAGCCGCGCGCGCTGTTTCCTGCGGAAATTGAAGAAGGCATGACGATTGAAGGTCACGCCTTACCCAAAGGCTGCAACATCGAAGCGCCCAAGGATGTGATCTACACCATCACCGATATTTACCCGGAACATGTGGTGATAGACGGCAACCACCCGCTTTCTGGCATGGCACTGCGAATCTCTCTCAAGGTGACCGGTGTACGCCACGCCACCGTGCAAGAAAAATCGCACGGTACCTGCGGATCGGGTTTCTTCAGCCTGCCGCCGACACCGGGCAGCGATTTACTGCACTAGTTAACGTTTGCCGGTCGAACCGTAACCGCCCTCGCCGCGCTCGCTGGCTTGGGCGAACTCATCGACGATGCGAAATTCAGCTTGCACCACCGGCACGATCACCAGTTGTGCGATGCGCTCCATCGGCTCGATAGTGAAAGCCACGTCGCTGCGGTTCCAGGCGCTGACCATCAGCTGACCTTGGTAATCGCTGTCAATCAGCCCCACCAAATTGCCCAGCACGATGCCGTGCTTATGTCCCAGGCCTGAGCGCGGCA
Organism: Comamonadaceae bacterium; assembly: GCA_947508145.1. GTDB lineage: Bacteria > Pseudomonadota > Gammaproteobacteria > Burkholderiales > Burkholderiaceae_C > Limnohabitans. Next base: position 2,230 of record CANNRV010000173.1, on the reverse strand, counting down.
GTATCAAAGCCGCGTAAGCCGGATCGTTCAAGTGGATGGCCATGCCTGTGGCCACCAGTTGCCAGGCGTTGGGCTGCAAGGTCAAAGGCTCGTCCAGACAAGCGCGTAAATCCAAGCCCGCGCTGCCCGGCGTGGCGTAGGCCGGCATCGCGCCGCGCAAACGCGCATCCAAAATTTTCACGTCCAGCTTCATTCGTCTTCCTTAAATGCGTTGAATCCGCTTGGCGATCTCAGCCACCAGGCGCGTGGCCAATTCGGTTTTGGGTGCGCGCGGCCATTCGTCTGATCCTTGAGCGTCCACCAACAACAAAGCGTTGTCATCCGCGCCAAACGTGTCTGAACCGATGTTGCCGATGATCAAAGGCACTTTTTTGCGGGCCAATTTGGCTTGTGCATGCGCCAGCACATCGTGACTTTCAGCCGCAAAACCGACGCAAAACACGTCGCCCTTCAAAGCCCGCTCGGTCGCCGCAGCTTCGGCCAGGATGTCTGGGTTTTCAACCCAGCCGATCACCGGCATTTGGCCAGAACCGTCTTTTTTGATTTTTTGCGTTGCCGCTGTTGCAGGCCGCCAATCGGCCACAGCGGCGGTGGCGATGAACACATCGGCTTGCGGCAACTGCGCCATCACAGCGGCGTGCATCTCCAGCGCGGAGCGCACATCGACACGTTTCACACCAAAAGGTGTGGCCAAAGCCACCGGCCCGGCCACCAGTGTGACATGCGCACCCGCCAAGGCGGCGGCTTGTGCCAGTGCAAAACCCATTTTTCCGCTGGACAAATTGGTGATGCCGCGCACCGGGTCCAAGGCTTCGTAAGTCGGCCCGGCGGACACCAGCACCTGCTTGCCCAGCAAGGGCTTAGGCGCAAACACTTTCATCACTTCATGCAGCAGTTCGTTGGGCTCTAGCATGCGGCCGTCGCCGGTTTCGCCGCAGGCTTGTTCGCCCTGCCCCACACCCAGCACTTGCGCACCATCGGCGCGTAATTGCGCCATATTGCGTTGCGTCGCCGGGTGAGACCACATTTCGCGGTTCATCGCAGGCGCCAGCAACAGCGGCACCCGGTCCAAAGGACGGGCCAGGCACATGAGGCTGAGCAAATCGTCAGCGCGACCGTGCAAGAGTTTGGCCATGAAATCGGCGCTGGCCGGGGCCACCAGAATCGCATCGGCTTCGCGGCTCAAGTTGATATGCGCCATGTTGTTCGGTTCGCGTGCGTCCCATTGAGACACAAACACCGGGCGGTTACTCAATGCCTGCATGGTCACCGGCGTGATGAACTGCGCCGCCGCCTCGGTCATCACCACTTGTACCGTCGCGCCCTGTTTGACCAGCGCCCGGCAGAGTTCAGCGGCTTTGTAACAGGCAATGCCCCCACTCAGGCCCAAAACGATGTGTTTGTTGAGAAGTTCACTCATGGGGCGCAATGTAGCAGAGCGACTGTGCTTTCTCCATCCGCTACGCTGGTAATGTAATATTGCATTCTCATCAAACCATGAGGAATCACCACATGGCTGCCTTAACCGTCACCGCCAAAGGCCAAATCACTTTGCGCCGGGAATTGTTGCAATACATGGGCATCACGCCCGGACAGCAAATTGAGGTCAACAAACTTGCAGATGGTGTGCTGGCCTTACACGCCAAAACGCCTCATGGGCTGGATGCATTTGTGGGCTGCTTGCCACCACCGGCCAAAGCACTGAGCCTTGAAGACATGAATGCCTTCATTGCCGACGCATGGGCAGGAAAAAAATGAAAGTCACGCTAGACACCAATGTATTGCTCAGGCTGGCAACGCAAGACGACCCCAAACATGCAGCGGCGGCATTGAAAGTGTTGCAGACAGCCAGCCTGATAGCCGTTCCAAGCACCGCGCTGTGCGAAATGGTGTGGGTATTGCTGAGGGGCTACCGCTACACCCCGGAACAAGTCGCCCATGCCATTCGTACCTTGCTGCAAGTCAGCCAAGTGGTTTGCAATATTCCAGCTGTATTGGCTGGTTTATCAGTGCTGGAAAACGGCGGCGACTTTGCCGACGGCGTGATTGCTTTTGAAGGCGAGCTGCTTGGTGGTCAGGAATTCGTCACCTTTGACCAAGCAGCTGCCAAGTTACTTAAAAACCAAAAACGCAAAGTGCGGTTGCTGAAGGCGGGCTGAAGGCCTGCTTGTTTAGTTACATGAGTTAACAGCTTTCAGGGCACTTGCACCTTGGGTTCCCATGCGTGTGC
>CANNRV010000172.1 GCA_947508145.1 Comamonadaceae bacterium | reverse complement strand
TCAAACAAGCCGCCATCATTGAAATGGACTTTTTGCGCCTCAGTCAATGAACCAAAATAATCCGAGACTTGGAACAAAGTGATGGGCTTGAACACTTGCGCGTATTTTTTCAAGATAGCTGTATTGCGTGGGCGCAGCGCATGCTTGGCTGCAATGTCTTGCGCCTCATCGCTGTAGAGGTAATCCAAATAGGCTTTGGCCAATTCGCCATTGCCTTTTTTAGAAACGCTTCGCTCGACCACCGCCACAGGGTTTTCTGTCAGGATGCTGATGGAGGGATGCACCGCATCCACTTTTCCTTCTCCAAATTCACGGTCGACTGAAATCACTTCGGATTCAAATGTGATCAATACATCTCCGATGTTTCTCTGCAAAAACACATTGGTGGCATCGCGTCCGCCTTTGGCCAGCACCGGCACATTGGCATAGAGTTTTTTCACATACGCCTGTGCCTCGGCATCGGTGCCGCCTTTTTTACGCACCTGACCCCAGGCGGCCAAATACGCCATGCGTCCATTGCCTCCGGTTTTGGGGTTGACCACGATCACCTGCACACCCGGCTTGATCAAATCGTCCCAGTCTTTGATGCCTTTGGGGTTGCCGTTACGGGTTAAGAACAGCATGGTCGAACTGGTAGGTGACGCGTTGTGGGGAAATTTTTTAGCCCAATCTTTGGCAACCACGCCAGTGCCCGCCAAAAAATCAATGTCAGATGCTGTGTTCATGGTCACCACATCTGCCTCTAAACCATCGTTGACCGCTCGGGCTTGTGCGCTGGAGCCACCATGCGATTGGTCAATTTTGATATCCAAGCCCTTTGCTTTTTTGTAATGGGCCACGAAAGCAGCGTTGTAGTCTTTGTAAAACTCGCGCGACACATCGTAGGAGGCATTCAACAATGTCTGTGCCGAGGTCAGGCTTGCAACAGAAGCGAGGAAAAAGCTCAGTAAATATTTCATCATGGGTCAGACAAATGGCATGGGGCATGCGGTTAAAGGACGGATTCTCACCAGACAAGCTGAAAATTCAAACGATTGATTCGTTGTTTGCTTATGCCATTTCGGGCAATACAGCGGTAAATCAGGCTAGCTAAGACAGAATGCGAATGTACTTATAGCCAATTGGCATATGGCCCTAACTAAAAAATAGTTAGCCCACACAGGGTGGGCGCTTATAGTCCTTCGCTTATGGAAAATTTCTCGTTTGCTTTTGTGTTTGCAGGCTTTGTGGTTGGCACTATTGTGGGCCTGACTGGCGTAGGCGGCGGCTCTCTCATGACCCCGCTGCTGATTTTTGGCTTTGGCATCAAGCCTGCGCTGGCGGTCGGCACCGATTTATTGTTCGCAGCTGGCACCAAATTTGGCGGCCTGCTGAATTTCGCTCGTCAACGCATCATTCCTTGGCGCGTGGTGTTCAGCCTGAGTCTGGGCAGCGTGCCAGCCGCTGTGATCACGCTTTTTGTGTTGAATTATTTCGGTACATCCAATCCCACGGTTCAACGCGCCATCACTTTCACATTGGGCATTGCCTTGTTGTTGACGGCAGCCGCCACGCTTTACAAAGCCATACGCGGCCCTTTGCGCCGCCAGGACCATGATGAAGCACAAACGCCGATTCCTGCGGACCAAACCACCCACCCCTGGATGCCTGTGCTGTTTGGCGCAGTCATTGGCATGTTGGTGACACTGACATCCGTGGGTGCTGGTGCGATTGGCGTCACCGTATTGATGTTGTTGTACCCGCAGCTTCCCTTGCCACGCATCGTCGCTGCCGATATTGCCTATGCCGTGCCACTCACGCTGGTGGCGGGTTTGGGACATGCCTCTCTTGGCACGGTTGACTGGAATTTGCTTGGCATGTTGCTTTGCGGTTCATTGCCTGGCATCTGGCTGGGTTCTCACCTGGTCACCAAAGTACCCGAGCGTTTCATCCGTTCTGCCCTGTCTGTTTTGCTGGCCTGGGCCGGCACCAAATTGATTTTGATCTGACACACCATGTACCAATACACCGAATTCGACAAACGCTTTGTGCACGAACGCGCCGCCCAATACCGTGACCAATTGGAGCGCCACTTGAGCGGCCGCTTGAGCGACGATGAATTTCGGCCGCTGCGTCTGCAAAACGGCTGGTATGTGCAACGCTATGCGCCCATGTTGCGTGTGGCCGTGCCTTACGGCGAACTCAACAGCGCGCAACTGCGGGTGCTGGCCACTATCGCTCGCGACTACGACACACCCGAGCCCGGTTTGTTTGAACGCGCCCAAACCACGCAAGATGCCATTGGCGGCATTCCTGCACCCGCACTCACCAAAAATTACGCCCATTTCACCACCCGTCAAAACCTGCAATACAACTGGATTCCGCTGCACAAAAGCGCCGATGTGATGGACTTGCTGGCCAGCGTGAACATGCACGGCATTCAAACCAGCGGTAACTGCATACGCAATATCACCAGTGATGAACGTGCCGGTGTGGCGGTCGATGAAATCGTCGACCCGCGCCCTTTTGCAGAAATACTTCGTCAATGGAGCACGCTGCACCCCGAGTTCGCATTTCTGCCGCGCAAATTCAAAATCGCCATCAGCGGTGCATTGGAAGACCGCGCCGCCACCGCTTGGCACGATGTGGGTTTGCATGTGCAACGCAATGCGGCGGGTGAAGTTGGTTTTCGCGTCATGGCCGGTGGCGGTATGGGTCGCACACCCATCACGGGCACGGTGATCTGCGAATTCCTGCCCTGGAACCAGATACTCAATTACTTAGAAGCCGTGGTGCGTGTCTACAACCGTTGGGGCCGTCGTGACAATATTTACAAAGCCCGCATCAAAATTCTGGTGAAAGCAGAAGGCCCGCGCTACATAGAAGAAGTGCAAGCCGAGTACCAACGTATCCTTAGCCAAGACGGCGCACCACACACCATCACGCAAGCTGAATTGGACCGGGTGCAAGCGCATTTCGCGCCTCCGGCGCTGGCGGCTCACACCAGCTTATCTGCTGAAGCTGTTCACCATCAATTGACGCAAGCCGCAGATCAAGACAAAGACTTCGCCCGTTGGTTGCAACAAAACGTGGCGGCACACCGCGACCCGCATTTGCGCGTCGTCACACTGTCTTTCAAACGTTTAGGCCAAGCACCCGGTGACGCCACGGCTGACCAATTAGATGCAGCAGCGGTTTTGGCGGACCGTTTTTCATCCGGTGAAGCACGTGTCAGCCATGACCAAAACCTGGTCTTGCCTTGGGTGGCTGCACAAGATTTACCCGAGCTGTACAAACTAGCCAAAGACTTGGGACTTGCCAAACCCAATATCCGCATGCTGACCGACATGATTGCCTGCCCCGGTGGCGACTACTGCGCCTTGGCCAATGCGCGTTCACTGCCGGTTTCAGCTGCCATCAGCGAGCGTTACCAGGACTTGGATGAATTGTTCGATTTGGGCGAAATCGATTTACACATCAGTGGTTGTATCAATTCCTGCGGCCACCACCATAGTGGCCACATCGGCGTTCTGGGCGTGGATAAAGACGGCAAGGAGTGGTATCAGATCACCTTGGGCGGCTCTGACGGTTCAACACTCAGTGGTGCGCCCAAGGCCGGTAAAGTGGTCGGGCCTTCTTTTTCATCAGCCGAAGTGGTGGATGTGATTGAAGCGGTGTTGCAGGTGTACACAGAGCAACGCCACCACGGTGAAAATTTTATCGATACGGTTAATCGCATCGGTATCGACCCCTTCAAACTCGCCGCCAACGCTGCGCGTCACCCGTCTGACGACGAAGCCTTGAGCACCGCCGCCTGAAAGCCGAACATGCAACTGATTTCACACGCTGAACTCGCGTCCTTGCCTCAACATGAGGTACTGGCATTGACCAATGACGCAGACCCTATGCAACAGCCATTGCAAGGCGTTCAAACCATTGAACTGCATTTCCCTAAATTCACCGACGGCCGCGCCTTCAGCCAAGCCTTGATGCTGCGTCGACGTTGCGGATTCACTGGCGAGATTCGCGCCACCGGCGATGTGCTGGTAGATCAACTCAGCCAAATGCATCGCTGCGGATTTTCCAGCGCGGTGCTGCGCGCCGACCAAGACATCGCCAAAGGGCGAGATTTATTGAAACATTTCAGCGCTTTTTACCAAGGCGATGTCACACAACCCCAACCTCTGTTTGCGCGATGAAACCTTTACCCAAAGCCACCGAATTACACGCCAAAGCCAGTGCCACGTTTGAGGCCAAACTGGCAGCCACACAAGCACAGCTGCAAGCCGCAGCCACCGAATTGCAACCGCTGAAACAAGCCTCCAGTCTGGGCGCAGAAGACGTGGTCATCACCCACATCATCAACAG
>CANNRV010000171.1 GCA_947508145.1 Comamonadaceae bacterium | reverse complement strand
TGTGGGGTTGCGCAGTCAGCGCAATAACGGCTGAGCATATGCTTAAGTCTGTCTACGGGTATATCAGGTCTTACCCGTTACACCCGTCGGCAAAAACCGGGCAGAACACGGCTATGCTTTTGTAATTCATACACACAGGGAACTCTCATGAAGCTATTGATCACCGGCGGCGCCGGATTTTTGGGTGCCAGACTGGCGCGTGAACTGCTGGCCAAAGGCACATTGGATGGCCACACACTCAGCCAAGTGGTATTGGCAGACCAGTTTCCTGCACCTGCCGATCTGGCCGCTGACCCGCGTGTGGAAGTGCTGACCGGCCCCTTGCTGGATCAGTGCGCCGGTTTTGCAGCGCGAAAGTTTGACGGCGTGTTTCATTTGGCATCGGCGGTGTCCGGCGAATGCGAGGCTGATTTTGATTTGGGCATGCGCTCCAATTTGGACAGCACCCGCGCTTTGCTGGAAGCTTTGCGTGCGGCAGGCAACAAGCCGCGCTTGCTGTTTAGCAGCTCGGTGGCGGTGTACGGGCCGGACCCGGCGCACCCATTGCCCGACGTGGTGACCGATGACACCTTCACCACACCGCAAACTTCTTATGGTTCACAAAAACTGATGTGCGAATACATGGTGGCTGACTTCAGCCGCAAAGGTTTTATTGATGGACGCAGTGCGCGCCTGATGTCTGTGAGTGTGCGACCCGGCAAACCCAACGGCGCAGCATCTTCATTTTTCAGCGGTATTTTGCGCGAGCCCTTGGCCGGTGAAGAATCTATTTGCCCGGTGGATGCGAATGTGTCGCACCCGGTGTGCTCACCAGGTTTGACCGTGAAAAGTTTGATTGCGATTTATGAAGCCAGCGCAGAAGAGTTCCAAGGGCGCAGCGCGATGAACTTACCAGCCTTGAACGTGACTGTGCAAGAGATGCTGGATGCATTGGAAGCCGTGGCAGGACCGGCGGTGCGGGCCCGTGTGAAATTTCAGCGGGATGAGCGGATTGCCAACATCGTGGCCAACTGGCCCAAAGGTGCCAAGGCTTTGCGCGCGCCCCGTTTGGGTTTGCAGCCGGACGCGAATTTTCAGGACGTGATTCGTCAATACATAGACGATTGCCGCAAGGCGGGGTTGGAGAAAACGGCGCTTAAAGGGATGTGAGCTTTATGACCACTTGCGTTTTCTAGGTCGGCGGGCGCTACATTTCGGCGAATGTTTCGGTTTGGCGAGAGCTAAAGTTCAGAGAATGTTTTGGCTTGGCGGGCGCCACAGCCCGGCCTCGCCTCCACGCTGACGCAACGTCGGCTATGGCCGGGCTATAGCGCTCGCCCTACAAATATTGCTTCATCTGACATTGCGTAAGGTGCACACAGACACAGGCTTGACGATGCCCGCCAACAGTGCCACCATCACGGCCTGACCAAAGAAAAAAAGAACCTAATAGATGTAATATTTACTTGTATTGAGGTTATAGTGCTTACATCGCAAGCACTCCCGAAGGTGATACAGCAAGCGGGCGGACTGCAAAACAGGACTGGGGGATTTCATGGCAAATTTATACCTGTACGTTCAAACAACATATTCGCGATAAAGCCAGTCTGTAAGCTGTTTGCAGCCATTTCATTCAAAAGATGTGTCTACTGTGCCCGGATGTATCCACCGGGTTTTGCGGTCTATATTGCGTTAGCCCTTTCGTTTCACACACTGGAGGAACCATGAAGCAACTCTCTCGTACTTTGGCAACAATCGCCTTTTTGGCATGTAACTTAGCGCATGCGGGTACCCAGGTGCTCGGCTTTGAGGTCGGCGTTTCAACACTCGATCAAGTCAGCACCACCCTTGAGAAGAAGACCAAGGTTGTAGACAACGGCGTCAACAAGTTCTCAAATGGCCCGATGGTAAAAACAAACGGCGAGTCCTACGAAATTGAGGGGCTGAATAGCGTCCTTTACATATTTGACGAGCAGAAAAAACTGATGGCCGTGTTGATGGACATGAATAAATCGCGCTTCGATTCGATTTTTCAGTTCCTCTCAGGCAAGTACAAAGTATCTGCTCAGGAGCGCCCCTTTGTCGGCGACCAGTTTGCACGTTTCAAAACATCAGACGCTGTAATCGAGGTTTCTGCGCCACATATGGGTTTTGAAATGGAAGTACGTTACCTACGTAACGATCTCGTTCAAAAATTCAATGCGCAGTCTCAAGCTGAGGCTGCTGCGAAGAAAAAGAGTGAAGCGGCCAAGTTCTGAGACTGGAGACGACAATGAAAAAGATCAAAAACATTCTTGCCATCGCTTTGGCGCTTCTAAGCACTTACATGCTTTTCAACGGTGCCACCATTTTTGTGAACACATCGGGCATGGTGCAAGGTAGCGAATTCGGAATGCTCATCACGCTTGCCAACCAAGTCAGCCTCCTCATGCTTTGGCTAGCACTGTTTGCCCTGTGGCGATTGGTTCCCACAATCTCCGCAACAACTTCTGGTTTGCAGGGTGGCCAGGGCTAACCCGGCAGTCCACACGGACGCTGCGCGATAAAGCCGCGCAGCGCCGGTGACTTCTACGTTGAGGCTTTAAAAAAAGTCTAACCCAAGGGCAAATTCTGTCGGCGTTTCACTTTTTGAAGGCCGTCGTGTAAGGCGCTGGGTAAATATCGAGCGCCCGGCACTTCGCAAGCTTGCCCAGTTGGACTGGTCCATGGTTCTAAATGACCTCAAGGTGCCGCCAGGAAATGGTCTGGAGGCACTCAAAGATGATCGCAAAGGCCAGCACAGCATTCGACAATAGCCAGTGGCGTGTGTGCTTCGTCTGGACCCAGGACGGCGCTGCTGACGTTGAAATCGTGGACTATCACTAAAGGAACATTGAAATGCGTACCGTCCTCCCCGTCTCGCCAGGCGAGATGCTAGAAGAAGAGTTTTTGAAGCCATTGGGCCTGACCAAATACCGGCTCGCAAAAGACATTGGCGTACCGCCGCAACGCATCGGCGACATCGTGGCTGGCAAAAGGTCTGTCACGGCGGATACCGACCTCCGCTTGTGCCGTTACTTTGGCCTCAGCGATGGTTGGTGGCTTCGCGGCCAAGCCAGCTACGACACGGCCCTGGCCAGGGAAGCCATGCAAGAGGAACTGGCGCTTATTCCTCGCTGTTCCTTGCTTGCGGCGTCAATGCCTTAGGGCTGGCTAATGGGCTGCTGCCGGTTTCAAAGACACTTTGTTAGGTGTTAAGTGAAACTGGAAGTTGTTTATGGAACGAGCAGGAAATTCAGCCGGGAATTAAAGCTCGAGGCGCGGATCAATTGGGACGGGGAAGTCCCTTTCATTCATCAGGCGAATGTCACAGCCCGGCCATAGCCGACGTTGCGCCAGCGTGGAGGCGAGGCCGGGGTGTGACGTGAGCTTTCAGTGATTGTCCTTCGGCACAAAAGACCCACGCTTACCGCGCAAAAAGTCCAAGTCAGCGCCTTCGTCTGCCTGCGTCACATGGTCTATATAAAGCTTCCAATAACCTGAGTCCAACGCCGGTGCTGGCGCTGTCCATGCCGCGCGGCGTTTGGCCAATTCTTCATCGCTGACCAGTAATTGAATTCTGCGTTCAGGCACATTCAACTCAATCATGTCGCCGTTGTGCACCAATGCCAATGTGCCGCCTGCTGCCGCCTCGGGCACAGCATGCAAAACGACTGTGCCGTAAGCCGTGCCGCTCATGCGTGCATCGCTGATGCGCACCATGTCGGTGATGCCTTTGCGCAGCACCTTGGGCGGCAGCGGCATATTGCCCACCTCGGCCATGCCGGGGTAGCCTTTGGGGCCGCAGTTCTTTAAAACCAGCACGCAGTTTTCGTCTACGTCTAAGTTTTCGTCGTCAATGCGGGCGTGGAAGTCGTCGATGTTTTCAAACACCACGGCGCGACCGGTGTGCACCATCAAATGCGGTGAAGCCGCGCTCGGTTTGATGACCGCGCCGCGCTCGGCCAAGTTGCCGCGCAAGATGGCAATGCCCGCTTTGTCTTTGAACGGTTTGTCAAACGGCTTGATGACCCGCTCGTCATAGTTCACCGCTTCGGCCATGTTGTCTGCCACGCTGTGGCCGCTGGTGGTGACGATGCTGGTGTGCAGCAAGTGCGCAATTTCTTTCATCACCACTTGCAAGCCACCGGCGTAGCAAAAGTCTTCCATCAAATGGTCGCCCGAGGGTTGCAGATTGAGCAAACACGGCAACTCGGAAGCCAGGCGGTCAAAGTCATCAACGCTGAGCGGTACGCCCAGTCGCCCGGCAATCGCAATCAAGTGCACCACGGCGTTGGTCGATCCACCAATGGCGGCCAATGTTTTGATGGCGTTTTCAAATGCTTCGCGTGTCAGCACGCTGGAGAGTTTTTGGTCGGTGTGCACCATTTCC
>CANNRV010000170.1 GCA_947508145.1 Comamonadaceae bacterium | reverse complement strand
TCAGCGGCCGGTGCGTGTTGGGTGGCTTTGCAAATCGCGCAACAGGTTCGCGATGCCACCATTGTTTTCATCGTGTGTGATCGCGGTGACCGTTATTTATCCACCGGAGTGTTTCCTGCATGAGTGCTTACCAATACTGCCCGATGTGCGCCACCGAGTTGCAACTCATCAGCATGGAAGAAGACGGCGGCCCCAAACAGCGGATGCGTTGCGTGGTCTGCCAATGGACACATTGGAACAACCCAACACCGGTGCTGGCCGGTATCGTGCAATACCGTGACCAAATTTTGTTGGCACGCAACGCCGCTTGGCCTGGCAGGCGTTTTGCGTTGATCACCGGCTTCATGGAAGCGGGCGAAACGCCGCAAGAGGGCATCGCGCGGGAAATCGCAGAAGAAACCAATCTGCAAGTCTCTGCGCTCAAGCTCATTGGCGTGTATGACTTTCAGCGCATGAACCAGGTCATCATTGCTTACCATGCAGTGGCTGATGGCGAGGTGCGTTTGTCACCTGAGTTGGCTGAATACAAGCTCTACAACTACCAAGACATCATTTGCTGGCCAGCCGGTACCGGTTACGCCATGGGCGACTGGTTGCGCACCCAAGGCATAGAGCCCCGCTTTATGAGCTGGGACGAGCGTGCCGAGCAAAACATAGAATGACCCGATGCCATTCACGCCGTGTGAATGTTCAGACACCATACATCCCATCGCCGAGACCATGCAGATTGATCTGGAACTTGACACCCGGGGCCTGAACTGCCCCTTGCCTATATTGAAAGCCAAGAAAGCATTGACTCCGATGCAAACCGGTCAATTGCTCAAAGTGGTGTCGACAGACAAAGGTTCGCTGCGTGACTTCGCTGCATTTGCCAAACAAACCGGTAATGAACTGGTGTCACAGGAAACTGTCGGCGATGAGTTTGTGCATGTGCTCAAGCGCCGCTGAAACAATTACTTCAAATTGCCAGATAAAAACTGGTTCAATCTTTCGCTCTTAGGCGCGCGAAGCACCTCTGCAGGTATGCCTTGTTCTTCAATCAGGCCCTGGTGTAGAAAAATCAGCTGATTGGCCACTTCACGCGCAAAACCCATTTCATGGGTGACCACCAGCATGGTTCGTCCTTCCTTGGCAAGCGCATGCATGACGCGCAGAACCTCGTTCACCAGTTCCGGATCCAATGCGCTGGTGGGTTCATCAAACAGCATGACCTCGGGCTCAACCGCTAAGGCCCGTGCAATCGCGACACGTTGTTGTTGTCCGCCGCTTAAATGCAAGGGGTATCGGTCTTCCATAGTCGACAGATCGACTTGCCTGAGATAGTGGCGTGCAGTCTCTACAGCTTGATCGCGACTGATGCCCAGCACATGAACGGGTGCCGTGATGATGTTTTCCAGCACCGTCATGTGCGACCACAAATTGAAATGCTGAAACACCATGGCCAGTTTTGTGCGGATTCGTTGCAGCTGCTCGGGCCGCTTGGCGGTTAATTCCCCGTTTCTGTCTACTACCAATTCCAAGGCTTCACCGGCCACCGAAATAGCGCCTGCATTCGGTCTCTCCAGCATATTGATGCAGCGAAGCAAGGTGCTTTTGCCAGACCCGGAACTGCCGATGATGGCAACCACATCTCCCGCATATGCAGATAAGGAAACGCCTTTGAGCACTTCGTTGTTGCCGAAGCTTTTATGCAAGCCGGTAATTTCCAATTTCAGCGAAGGAGTTTGCATGGGGAAAGCTCAATGAGAAGTTCTGGGGGCCAAAAATGACAGGAAACGGCGCTCAAGCAATTTGAAAAAAGCCACGAGTACAAAGGTGATGAACATATAAATCACCGCTGCAAACACATACGCTTCGAACGGCAGGTAGTACTTGGAATACACACGGCTGGCTGCGGAGGTGATGTCTATCAAACTGGGTACGGCGCTGGCCAGGCTGGTGGTTTGCAGCATCATCACCACTTCATTGCCATAAGCGGGAAGAGTCCTTCGTAATGCGCTTGGCAACACCACGTGCCAAAAAACACCCCAATGACCCAGCCCATAAGCATGGGCAGCTTCAATTTCACCGTGGTGGGTTTGTCTGATGGCACCGGCCAGCATCTCGGCGGTGTAGGCCGCTGTGTTCATGCTCAGTGCCAACACGGCACAAAAAGCGGGATCTTTGAAATGTGTCCAAGGCCAGACGTCGTCCCAGCGCGCTTGTATCCATTCCAATTGCCCCAGCCCGTAATAAATCAGATAGACCTGAATCAACAAAGGTGTGCCGCGCATCACGTAGGTGTACAAACCCACCACACGTCGCAGCCAAGACCAACGCTCGGTCAAGGCAATGGCCATGAACAAGGCCAGCAAGCCACCGGCAGCGAGACTGCTGAACAACAGGGCCAAGGTGGTGACAACACCCTCGCCATAGAGCGCGAGGTTTTGCGGTTGAAAAACCACATCCCACTTCATACGAAGTTACCGGTTGGCATGCCACTCATAGCAAAACAACCTGGCGTGTGCCCAGGCTATAGCGGTCATTGAGTTTGCGCAACACCCACAAAGACACACTGGTCAACAACAAAAACAATGCGCCAGTGAAGATGAGAAAAATAAAGGGCTGGCGGGTGGCGGCACTGGCTTGCCGCGCAAGATAGGTCATGTCTTGCAAACCAATGAGGCTAACGAGCGCAGTGGCTTTGATCAGTACCAGCCAGTTATTGCTAAACCCTGGCAAGGCATACCTGATCATTTGCGGCAGGATGATGCGAATGAATGTTTGCCGTTCATTCATGCCGAAGGCGCGGGCGGCTTCTGCCTGACCCGCCGGAATAGACAGTATGGCCCCGCGAAAGGTTTCGCTCATGTAAGCGCCATACACCAGGCCAAGCGTTAATACGCCGGCAAGAAATGGATTGATGTCAATGGAGGATGGACTGCCAGCTGCTTGTAGCAAGTAGTTCAAGCCCATGGTGCCGCCGTAAAACATCAGCAGCATCAACACCAATTCAGGTATGCCGCGCAACACAGTGCTGTAGCCCAAAGCCAAGGCACTGAAAAAACGGTTATTAGATAAGCTGGCAGCGGCCACCAGCAAACCCAGCAACACCGAAATACACAATGAGACCAAGGCAACCGAGACACTGACAAGCGTGCCTTGCAGAATGCTCAAGAAGTAAGCGTTCATGGCTTGAGCTTGCTGGCCGAGTGTTTGCGCTCAGTTCGAGTTATTCGCCGTAGACATCAATGTTGTATTTGGCAAAGTATTTGTCGTTCATGACTTTGTAGCTGCCGTTAGAGCGAATGGTTTTGATGGCCGCATTGATTTGTGTTTTCAATGCATCTTCACCTTTGCGCATGGCTACCCCGATGCCGTATCCGTAGTATTTGGGTTCTCTGAGTTCCGGTCCGGTCAAAGCGAAATTAGCGCCTTCAGGCTTGCTCAAAAAACCGCCGGAGACTTCCAGAAAATCGGCGACTGTGCCATCGAGTCGACCGGACTTGATATCCAGATACACCTGATCCTGCGCTTCGTAGGAATTGACCACCACACCTGCTGGTTTGAGTTCGCCCATGGCATAGGCTTCTTGTGTGGAGCCTTTGAGCACGCCGATTTTTTTGCCTTTGATAGAAGCCGGGTTGGTGTAGTTGATGGATTTTTTCAAGACGATACGGCTAGGGGTGTTGTAGTACTTGTCGGAGAAGTCCACTTCTTTCAAGCGGTCATCCGTGATCGACATCGAGCTGATGATCACGTCGTATTTTTTGGCCGTCAATCCCGGGATCATGCTGTCCCACACCTGTTCAACAAATACACATTTGCGTTTGATTTGTTCACAGATGGCATTGGCCATGTCAACATCAAAACCGGAGGGTTGGCCGTCAGCAGATTTGAAAGTGAAGGGCTCGTAAGTAGGGTCAATGGCTACCTTGAGTTCAGCGACTGCGACCGGGGCTGGTGCGGCTGGTGCGGCGGCTTCTTCTTTTTTAGAACAGGCGGCCAGAGCCAACAACAGCATTGCAAAAATCATCGTGTGTTTCATGGGATTACCTTTTTAGCTAATGAGCCTTGATGTTAATTTTTTATGACGATTAAATGTTCTTTCAAACATTCTTAATGGGGGAAATATTAACCGACGTTACAAGCCGCCTGCATCTGAGGTGTTCGGGTCTTGCTCAGTTGCAGGGCGCTTGATCATGGGTATCAGCCCAGACGATTCAGTTGGTCTTTCACTTTCTGCAAAGTGGCTTCAAAGTCTGACAAACGTTGACGCTCTTGCGTGATGACCGCTGGCGGGGCTTTGGCGACAAAGGCCTCGTTACTCAATTTGCCGTTGGCCTTAACGATCTCGGTTTCCAAACGTGTGATCTCTTTGGACAAACGCACTTTCTCTGCTGCCACATCCACTTCAATGAACAAACACATGCGGATGTTGCCGACCACGGCCACAGG
>CANNRV010000169.1 GCA_947508145.1 Comamonadaceae bacterium | reverse complement strand
TAAGTGCGGCGTTTCAAAATGCCTCTGAACTGGCTGCGCGCAACCACCTCTTGTCCGGGGTAACAGCCCTTTTTGAAATTCACACCGTCTACCGATTCGTAGTTCAGCATTTGCGGCACAAAGGCTTCGAAGGTGGCGGCTTGCACATCGCCAATGCCGCTCAAAATATCTGACAGCAACCAGTCATCCAGTGGCAACTGTGCATCGCTGAGCACCACTCCGGGAGCTGCTAGCACCAGCGCGCGCGACATGTTTGCAGCCGGGTAAAGCGCCACCGACCAAGCCTTGTCTACTTGGCTCAATTGCCAAGGCGGTTGTGCGGCATCCAGCGCAGCCAGTTGACCATGAACCGTCCACTCTGCGGATGCGTCACTCAGTTTGACTTTGGAACGCAGCACAAACATGCTCAAACGCTTGAGGGTTTGCGCCAGCAAGTCTTGGCGCATCACCAGCAAGACTTCTTCTGCCGAGGTTTTGAAGCCGACCATGCTGGCTTGCATGCGGCCTTTGGCATTGCAAAACGCTGCCAGACGTGCGTGCTGCAGATCGAGCAGCAAAAAATCCTGCGTCAGTTGGTTGTGTAAAAAATGGGCAGCTTCGGGGCCGCGAGCGGCGATCACGCCTAAATGCGGCAATGCGCAACTGGCAGATTGAGTCAAGCGCGGTGTATCAGTCGTAAAAGTCATCATGCCTCTATTATCATGTCGGCTTTGCTTTTCACAGGACAGACTCGTGATCTCTTGGTTTTGGCGCATGCTCGGTCTGTTGCTGTTAGCCGCTGTGTTGCTTGCAGCAGCCAGTGCCTGGTGGGTCTGGCGGCCTTTGCCTTTGAACAAAGCGACAGTGGATATTTCCATTGAACCTGGTCAGTCGGTCAAAACCATTGCCAGCAACGCGGTGCAATCCGGTGTCGATGTCTCACCGGCCATGTTGTATTACTTTTTCAAACTCAGCGGCCAGTCACGCCAAATCCGCGCCGGCAGTTATGAAATCACCCCGGGTTTGTCGGCCTATGCTTTGTTGACCAAGCTGGTGCGCGGCGAAGAAAACTTGAAATACATCACCCTTGTAGAGGGCTGGAGTTGGCGGCAAGTGCGCCAGTCCTTGGATAAATCGGCCTTTCTGAAACACGATTCGGCGAGTCTGAGCGATGAAGAAATCATGAGCCACTTGGGCAAAGCCGGTGTGGCTGCTGAAGGGCGTTTTTTTCCTGACACCTATAACTTCGGCAAAGGCAGTTCGGATTTGGACGTGTTGCGCCGTGCCGCCCGCGCCATGGACAAGCATCTGGAAGCTGCCTGGGCCAAGCGCGACATGGGCCTGCCCTTGAAAACGCCCGAAGAAGCACTGACGCTGGCCAGCATTGTGGAAAAAGAGACCGGCCTGACCAGCGACCGCAGCATGATTGCCAGCGTGTTTCACAACCGTTTGCGAATTCAGATGCCTTTGCAAACCGACCCGACAGTCATTTACGGGCTGGGCGCGTCCTTTGACGGCAACTTGCGCCGCGCCGATTTGCAAACCGATCACCCGTGGAACACCTATGTGCACAGGGGACTGCCGCCGACCCCCATCGCCATGCCCGGCTTGGCGGCTTTGCAAGCTACTTTGCATCCTGCCACCAGCCGTGCTTTGTATTTCGTCTCCCGGGGCGACGGCAGCAGCCAGTTCAGCGACAACCTGCAAGACCACAATGCCGCCGTCGACCGCTACCAACGCGCTCCGGCTTCATCGGCTGCTAACGGCAAGGCACAATAAGCCCATGCAGTCTCAGGGTGTATTCATCAGTTTTGAAGGTATTGACGGTGCCGGCAAGTCCAGCCACATACAAGCGGTGGCCGATGCGTTTCGACAAGAAGGCCGTCAGTTGGTGCAAACGCGTGAACCCGGCGGCACCCCGTTAGCAGAAAAATTGCGTGAACTGGTGTTGCACGATGCCATGGACCCGTTGTGCGAAGCCTTGCTGGTGTTTGCCGCCAGACGCGACCATTTGCAACAAGTGATTGAACCGGCATTGGCCCGAGGCGATGTGGTGTTGTGCGACCGTTTCACCGATGCCACCTTCGCCTACCAAGGCAGTGGCCGTGGATTTGACTTAGCTGTGCTGTCCCAACTTGAGCACTGGGTACAAGCCATGCCAGACGGCGGCTTGCGCCAACCGGCTATGACCTTGTGGTTTGACATCGACCCCGGCGTAGCCGCCCAACGTCTGGCCAGCGCACGTTTGCCGGACCGTTTTGAGTCTCAGCCCCGCGCTTTTTTCCAACAGGTTCACCACGGCTACGAGCAACGTGCTCTGGCCGATCCCGGTCGCTTCGCCCGCATTCATGCGGATGCGGATTTGCCAACGGTGAGGCAGTCTGTGTTGGATGCCTTGCGCCAGCGTGGTTATTTGAGCGGAGCCGCCGAATGAAACCGCTTGCGCCTTGGCTGCAAACCCAGTTGCACCACTTGGTGCACCGATCCGGCCATGCGTTTTTATTGCAAGGGCCGTCCGGTCTGGGGCAATACGAACTCGGTCTGGCATTGGCCGCAGCCTGGTTGTGTCATCAACCCACTGAAGACGGTGCTTGCGGCACCTGCCCGAGTTGCCACGGCATTGAGGTGAGAGCGCATACCGAATTAAGCGTGTTGATGCCGGAGACTGAGATGCTGGCCTTGGGCTGGCCGCTGACTGAAAAAGCGCAGAAAGACATAGACGATAAACAGCGCAAGCCCAGCCGGGAAATCCGGGTGGAAAACATGCGGCAGTCATTGGGTTTCACGCAAACCACCGGCAGCGCTAGCTCAGGCAAAGTGGTGCTGATTTGTCCGGCAGAGCGCATGAACCATGTCACCGCCAACACCTTGCTGAAAACGCTGGAAGAACCACCCGGCAACACCCGTTTTATTTTGGCTTGCCAAGCGGCTGATGAGTTGCTGCCCACGGTGCGCAGCCGTTGTCAAAGCCACCAGATGGCCTGGCCGACAGCCCAGCAGGCAGCTGACTGGTTGGTAGCGCAAGGCATTCCCGCTCAACAAGCGCCGGTGCTGTTACAAGCCTGTGGCGGTCGGCCAGACGATGCGCTGGATATGTTCCAAGCAGGTATACAAGCCAGCCATTGGAATGCACTGCCTAGGCTCATCAGCCGGGGCGAGCCTGGTGTGTTGGCTGACCAGCCCGCCAAGCTGGTGCTGTCCAGTTTGCAAAAACTCTGCCACGACCTGCTGCAAGTCTCGGTTGGCGGAACTGCGCGGTATTTCCAGCCCGGCGATTTGCCTAGTGGCGCAGGTTTTGCGTCCTTGAGCCAGTGGTCGCGGGAACTGCTGCAATTGGCCAAAACCATTGACCATCCCTACCAACCAGGCTTGTTGTTGGAAGCCTGTGTGAACCGAGCGCAACAAGCCCTGCAAGTGCCACGCTGACCATGTATACCGATTCCCACTGCCATTTGAATTTCCCCGAACTGCAAGCCCGCATGAGCGATATTCGCCGTGACATGCAAACCGCCGAGGTCAGCCGGGCCTTACTAATTAGCACCCAGCTGGAAACCTTTGAAGACGTGCACGGCCTGGCCATGGCCTATGACAATTTTTGGTGCACCGCCGGTGTGCATCCGGACGAAGACCAGGTACAAGAACCCAGCTTGGAGGATTTATTGCGCATCGGTGCCCGGCCCAAGGTGGTGGGCATTGGCGAAACCGGACTGGACTACTACCGCTTGGGCGACAGGTCGGTGGCGGACATGGAATGGCAGCGTCAACGGTTCAGGCTGCATATCCGCACCGCCAGACAGTTGGGCTTGCCGCTGGTGATTCACACACGAAGTGCCAGTGCAGATACCCTGGCCATATTGAAAGAAGAGGGCGAGGACGGTTCAGCCGGATCGGTGGGCGGCGTGTTTCACTGCTTCACCGAAACCGCAGAGGCGGCCAAAGCCGCGCTTGAGCTGGGCTACTACATTTCTTTCTCCGGCATTCTCACGTTTAAAAACGCCCAGGACTTGCGCGACATCGCCACTTGGCTGCCTTTGGACCGCATGCTGATTGAAACTGACAGCCCGTATCTGGCACCGGCCCCGCACCGTGGCAAAACCAACGACCCTTCCCTGGTGCCTTGGGTGGCCAAGCAAATTGCCAGCTTGCGCCAGATGAGTGAGACCGAGGTCGGTGCCGTGACCTCAGCCAATTTTGACCGCTTGTTCAAAGGGGTTTTGAATTGAGATTTTACTTTAAATATATTATTTATCTATATGTTTTAATTGGATTTAATTCATCTTTTGCTGGTTCCTACGAAGATTTTTTCAAGGCGATAGAATTGGACCAACCGGAGGTCGTATCTGGTCTGTTGGCCCGTGGTTTTGACCCGAACAGCCCTAGCAACCAAGGGATGCCAGCCCTGCTTCTGGCCTACCAGAAAAAGGCTGTGAAAGTGCTTGATGTGTTGATTGCAGCCAAACCGAC
>CANNRV010000168.1 GCA_947508145.1 Comamonadaceae bacterium | reverse complement strand
TAGCAGCGTTGGACGGATTCCACCTGCTGAGTTCGCCCACCTTCATCGGCAGCGAGCTGCCAATGAAGGTGAATCCATCAATTCAAATTTAGATTAACCTTAACCCGGACTTCCAACTAATGAGTGGTATGGCAAAAGGGGGCAGGTCATACCCTCTGGATCTTGCAAATGATTCAGTTGAGCATTTTGAGTGATTTTTAATAAATTGCTTTTCCATTCAGTCAATTCTTTGACTTTCAATGAGTATTTCAAGTGACCGAGTGTGACAAGTGAGATTTTCAACATGAGTTTTCCTTGAGCATTAAGTTAATCAGTGAAAGGCGATTGAAGGTTGAGGTAAAGGGGGGGAATACACAGGTTCCACACTCGCTGTTGCAGAGGCACTAGCCAAAAAATAACTGATGGCACCATCCGCCTAGCCGAGCTTGCGGTCTATGTGTTGGCGGGCCCGAGCTTCAGGGGTCATTGAGCAGCTTCCATGTGTGGCACGGTGTTGGCATGTTTTTTCGTTTAATAATTTAACATTAATAATTCATTTAAAAATAATTAATAGACTAAATAGATACAAAATGAAGAGACAGATTCAACGCACAATCCAAACATGAACACCACCACCATCCTGGGCGCCTGCCCGCACGACTGCCCCGACACCTGCTCTTTGGTCACCACCGTGCAAGACGGTGTGGCTATCAAAGTGCAAGGCAACCCGGACCACCCCATGACCGACGGCGTGCTCTGCGCCAAGGTGTCGCGCTACACCGAGCGCACCTACCACCCGGACCGTTTGCTGTATCCCATGAAACGCGTCGGCCCCAAGGGCAGTGGTCAGTTCGAGCGCATCAGTTGGGACGAGGCTTTGAACACCATCGCCCACAAGTTAAAACCCATCGTCGCCAACCGCCCCGAAAAGCTGCTGCCCTACAGCTACGCGGGCACCATGGGTTTGGTACAAGGCGAGTCCATCGCCATGCGTTTTTTCAATCTGTTGGACGCGGCCAAACTCGACCGCACCATTTGCTCGAATGCCGGTGGCGATGCGCTCAACTACACGCTGGGCGGCAAGCTCGGCATGAAGATGGGTTTCTTCGCTGAATCCAAATTGATCATCATCTGGGGCAGCAACTCGATCACCAGCAACATCCATTTTTGGCGCATCGCGCAAGAGGCCAAACGCCATGGTGCACGCCTGGTGTGCATAGACCCGCGTCGCAGCGAAACCGCCGACAAATGCGACTTGCATCTGGCCATCAAACCCGGCACGGACGCAGCGCTGGCCTTGTCGCTGATGCACGAATTGATCACCTACGACTGGCTGGACCATGACTACATCGCGCAGCACACTTTGGGTTTTGAAGCCTTGCGCGAACGCGCATTGCAATGGTCGCCCGAGCGCGCGGCTGCGGTCTGCGGTTTGAACGTGGAAGACATTCGCCAACTCGCGCACGACTACGCACACACCACACCGGCGGGCATTCGCTTGAACTACGGTGTGCAACGCAGCCGCGGCGGCGGCAATGCGGTGCGTGCTATTGCTTGCCTGCCTGCACTCACCGGTGCCTGGCGGCACCGCGCGGGTGGTGTGTTGATGAGCGCCTCGCACCACTCGCGAGCCAACGCTGCCGGTTTGCAGCGGCCCGACTTGCACCGCAATGCCCAAGCGCCGTTGGTCAACATGAGCACCATCGGTGACGCGCTGAACACGCCGGGCTTGATTGAAGCCCTTATTGTTTACAACAGCAACCCGGTGGCGGTGGCACCCGAATCGGTGAAAGTAGTGAAAGGTTTTGCGCGTGAAGACTTGTTCACCGTGGTGCTGGAACATTTCATGACCGACACCGCCGACTATGCAGACATTGTTTTGCCAGCCACCACTCAGTTGGAGCATTGGGACATTCACAACAGCTACGGCCACACCGACATGGTGCTGAACCGCCCGGCCATCGCACCCATGGGTGAGGCCAAACCCAATACGCAAATATTCCGCGAACTGAGTCTGCGCATGGGCTTGGACAGCCCGCTGTTACAAGAGTCAGATGAAGAACTGCTGCGCACTTCGCTGCAAAGTCCGGCTAACTTGAACAGCGCACACCCGGTCACTTTAGACAGCTTGATGCAACACGGTTTTGCCGCCTGGCCGGTGGCGGATGCACCGTTTGAGCACGGCGGTTTTCCTACGCCTTCGGGCAAATGCGAATTTGTCAGCGAACGTTTGGCCGCCATGGGTTTAGAGCCTTTGCCTGACTACATTCCCAACTACGAACCATCGAACGAAACGGCTGTGTATCCGCTGGCGATGATTTCACCACCGGCGCGCAATTTTTTGAATTCATCGTTTGTGAACGTGACCACGTTGCGCGGCATGGAAGGCGAGCCGCTGCTGGAAATCCACCCGCAAGATGCAGCCGCCCGGCAATTGAATGATGGCGAGATGGTGCGGGTGTTCAATGACCGGGGCAGCTATGAATGCAAAGCACACATCAGCACACGGGCGCAACCCGGCATGGTGGTGGGCTTAGGTATTTGGTGGCGCAAGCTAGGTGCCAACGGCACGAACGTGAACGAATTAACGTCTCAGCTGCTGACTGACATGGGCCGCGCACCGGTGTTTTACGACTGCGCGGTGCAAGTGGCTAGTCTGTGCTGAAACGCTGCGCTGCTATCTGGCGCAAACCATCGAATATCAAACTGTCGACCAGTTCGAACTGCACCGACATGCTAGGTGCCATCTTCCAGCCTGCACCACCTGTCATGTAACACAGCGGTTCGTCTTTGCAGCGTGCACGCACATGTTGCACCATGCGCTCCACCGCCCCGGCTATTGCATAGGTGCCGCCGCTGGTTAATGCGTCGCTGGTGTTGGTGGGGAATTCGCACACTTCGCCGGTGGGCACGCGCAAACCAGCGGTACCGGACTCGAGTGCACGCAACATGATGCCGTGGCCCGGCAAAATCAATCCACCTAAAAAATGGCCTTGTGCATCAATCGCTTCCACAGTGACTGCGGTACCGACCATGACCACCACCATGGGGCGCGGCACATGGTTAGCGGTTTGTTGTTTCATGCGCGCGAGTGCACCAATCATCGCCACCCAGCGGTCAGCGCCTAATCGGGTCGGGTAGTCGTAACCATTGTGCAAACCGGCTTCATTGGCTGACGGCACCACCCAGCGCGGTGTCAGGTCCCAGAGTTCAAGTTGCTCATCGACACGGCGGCGCAATGCATCTCCGGCGACGATGCAACCCAGCATGCGGTTGGCGGGTGGCAATGACTTCCAGTCCTCATCTGCCAAGCGGTCTATGTTTTCTAAGAACACCGCACCTTGGGACAGCAAGCTGGCATCAAGACGGGGGCTGTCATACATGGCCCATTTCAAGCGGGTATTGCCTACGTCAAGGGCGATGAATGTCATGGCTGGGTCACAAAAGAAGAATGGCGGCGATTATGCGCGGATCTTTTTATGCATGAACTTGATCAAGATCCGGTCGACGCATCGGGTAGCAAGCCTCCAGCGCTTTGGCCGCACGCAACACCAATGCGTCGCCAAACATAGGTCCCACCAATTGCACGCCCATGGGCAAGCCGTCAGCGGTCAAGCCGCAAGGCAAGCTGATGGCGGGTTGCTGGGTCAGGTTGAACGGGTAACTGAAGGGTGTCCAACCCAACATGGCTTCTGAGTTCATTGGGCTGTGTCCGGCGGGCAGCGCTTTGAAAGCAGGCACGGCGGTGCTGGGCGTGAGTATCAAATCGAAACGCTGCATGAACTGGCGCATATGCGAACCCAGCACACCCCGACGCTGGTTCAACTGGTGTAAGGCATTCGCGTCCAAGGTTTCACCGATGGCTGCTTGCGCGGCAAAGTCGGGGTCGGTCAAAGCCTGTTGTTCGGCACTCAAAGTTCGCCACACCTGGTAAGACCCGGCAAACCACAAACCGGTGGTGATATCCAAGGGATCATCAATGCCGGGGTCGACTTGCTCGACGACAGCGCCCAGGTCTTGCAAATATTGCGCGGCTTGCGCGGTGGCAGCTGCAATGTCAGGGTGTATGTGTTTGGCGTAGCCCAATGCAGGCGAATACGCAACCCGCAAACCTTTGACTCCGTCGTTCAACTGCGAGGTGTAGTCCACACCGTCAAATGGCAACGAGGTCCAGTCGCGTGCATCTGCTTGCGTGATGGCATTCATCATGAGCGCCACATCGTTCACGCTCATGGCATGCGGGCCGAGGTGCGCCACCGAGCCGAACGGCGACAAAGGATAAGCGGGCACGCGACCAAAGCTGGGCTTCAAACCGACGTTGCCGCAAAACGCGGCAGGTATGCGCACGCTGCCTGCGCCGTCGGTGCCCACGGCCAAAGGCCCTAAGCCAGCGGACACCGCTGCGGATGCACCACCCGACGAGCCGCCCGGCGTGTGCGCGGTATTCCACGGGTTGCGGCTGATGCCGGTGAG
>CANNRV010000167.1 GCA_947508145.1 Comamonadaceae bacterium | reverse complement strand
CCTTCACTCAAAACACCCGACGGGCGCGAAGCCGCCAACCCCCAAGGCCTGGTGCCGCGCGTGGTTAAAAGCCTGAAGCAACATTTCCCCGACTTAGGCGTGATGACCGATGTGGCACTCGACCCGTTCACCAGCCACGGCCAAGACGGGCTGTTGGATGACACCGGCTACATCATGAACGACCCCACGGTGGAGGTGCTGGTACAGCAAGCCTTGACCCAAGCCGATGCCGGCGTCGACATCGTTGCGCCCAGCGACATGATGGACGGACGCATTGGTGCGATCCGCCAGGCATTGGAAGCGCACGGCCACATACACGCCCGCATCATGGCTTACAGCGCCAAATACGCCAGCTCGTTTTACGGGCCGTTTCGCGATGCGGTCGGCTCAGCAGCCAACTTGGGCAAGAGCGATAAAAAGGTGTACCAAATGGACGCGGGCAACTCCGACGAGGCCCTGCGCGAAGTCGCGATGGACATCGCCGAAGGCGCGGACATGGTGATGGTCAAACCCGGCATGCCGTATCTGGACATCGTACGCCGCGTGAAAGACGAGTTCAGCATGCCAACCTTTGTCTACCAGGTCTCAGGTGAATACGCCATGCTCAAAGCCGCCGCGCAAAACGGCTGGCTGGACCATGACGGAGTGATGATGGAGAGCTTGTTGGCGTTCAAACGCGCCGGTGCCGACGGCATATTGACCTATTTCGCCATAGATGCCGCTGAAAAATTGCGCCAAGGCTGACGTTTGTCAGCCCTGCTTTTTCAGTGATTTATAGCTGCAAGTGCGACAAGCTGGCCGCACTCAAACCTAAAGTTCTGGTTGCTGCAACTACAGTTGCAAATGCTCAATGAAAAAGCCCAGGGTTTTTTCCAGCGCAAGTTCAGCGGCGGCGGCGTTGTAGCTGCCCCGGTGGTCGCAGTTAAAGCCATGGTCAGCGTCGTACACCTGCACATCCACTTGCGGCTGCGCCGCACGGAAAGCTGCCACGGTATCGATAGGAATCAATGGATCCTGAGCGCCGAAATGCGCCAGCACCGGGCACACAGGCCGGGCTGTTAGTTCAGGCGCTACGGTCATGCCGCCACCGTAATAACAGACAGCCGCTTTCACGCCGCTCAATTGCGTGGCGGCACGCCATGTCAGCAAGCCGCCCCAGCAATAACCGACCACCCCGACTTTGCCCTTGCTCGCCAGCGACGCATGGGTGATGGCCGCTTGCACATCTGCCATCACGCCGGGTGCGGGTAATGCCTCGGCGAGGCCTTTGAGCTCGCGTCCTTTGGCCACATCCTCGGGGCCGTAGCCCAAGTTGACATGCGACTCCACCCGAGAAAACGTGGCCGGGGCAATCGCCAAAAAACCTACCATGGCAAAGCCGTCGGCAACAGCGCGGATATGCGCGTTCACGCCAAAAATTTCGGGCAACACCACGATGGCGGCCCGGGGCAGTTGTCTGGGTTGTGCCACATAGGCATCAAAAGTAAACCCGTCTGCGGCTTTGAGTTCAATCGCATGTCCCATACAGCACCTGTTGTCTTAGCCCGCTTGCAAGCGGCGTTGTAAAAATTCCAGCCGATCCTGGCCCCAAAACAATTCACCGTCAACCACAAAACCGGGCGCGCCGAACACGCCCACCTTCAGCGCTTCATCGGTATAGCTTTGGTAAGTGGTCTGCACTGTTGCTTGTTTGCTTTGTTCAAATCGGGCGACATCTATGTTTTGCTCATGCAATAACTCAGTCAACACCGCGTGGTCAGCAATATTTCGCTCCTCGGCCCAGACAGCGGACAACACCGCGCCGCACAGTCGCATGGCGGCAGCCGAACCATCGTGTTGGTCCACCGCAATGATCAATCGTGCTGCATCGTCCCCGGCGACAGGAAAGTACTTGGGGTGCAGGTTCAAAGGCAGATTCAAATGATCGGCAAAACGGCGCAATTCCACCAAGCGGTAGGCCTGGCGCTGCGGCGAACGTTGACCGACCGGCAAACCGCCGGTCTTTGGAAAGATCTGGCCCAGATCCATGGGCTTGATGCGCACAGTGGCACCGGCTTGAGCCGCCATGGCCGTCAGTCTGGCATGACCGAAATAAGTCCACGGGCTTTGCGGTGCAAGATAGTAATCAATGGTCAAGGGCATAAAGGCTTTCAAACAAGTGTTCAATCGTGTTATCTTTTTGGACAAGCGTGGCGAATGTTCCCGCCAGCCGCATCCTACTATTTCACACCCTTCCCCCCACTGAATGGAGCTCGCGTGAACCCAACTTCTTCATCCCCCTTGGTTTTGATCACCGGCGGCAGCCGTGGCATTGGTGCAGCAGCCTGCTTGCTGGCGGCCAAGCAAGGCTGGTCTGTCGCGGTGAATTACACCCGCGATGCACAAGCCGCCGCTGACGTGGTGTCGCAGATCCAAGCCCTGGGCGGGCGGGCGCAGGCTTTTCAGGCAGATGTCGGTATCGAAGCCGACATACACAGGCTTTTCGAAGAGGTGGATGCCGCCATGGGTCGCATCACCGGCTTTGTCAACAACGCCGGTGTGGTGGATGTGGCCGCACGTGTCGAGGACATGTCCTGGGCGCGCTTGGAGCGCATGATGCGCATCAATGTGTTGGGCAGTTTCACCTGCGCTGCACTTGCGGTCAAACGCATGAGCACGCGCCACGGCGGCGCGGGTGGCAGCATCGTCAACCTGAGCAGCGCCGCTGCGGTGCTGGGTTCGCCCAACCAGTATGTGGATTACGCCGCCAGCAAGGGAGCCATCGACACCTTCACCCTGGGCCTGGCCAAAGAAGTGGCCACCGAAGGCATTCGCGTTAACGGCATACGCCCGGGTTTGATATTGACTGACATACATGCCAGCGGCGGCCAGCCGGACCGGGCTCATCAGCTTGCTAATCAGGTGCCGATGCAGCGCCCCGGCACGGCTGACGAAGTGGCGCAAGCCATCGTCTGGTTGCTCAGCGATGCCGCGTCTTACGTCACAGGCACCACCATGAATGTGGCCGGAGGTCGGGCATGAGCGACAAACTGTATTGGGAGGACATGCAGCCCGGCGAGACCCGCGATTTGGGCAGCATCACACCAAGTCGCGAAGACATCATCGCCTTCGCCACGCAATTTGACCCCCAACCGTTTCACTTGGATGATGATGCCGCCAAGGCCTCGGTGTTCGGCGGGCTGTGCGCCAGTGGTTGGCATACCTGTTCCATGGCCATGCGGCTGATGGTGCTGAATTTTTTGAACAACACCTCCAGCCTGGGAGCGCCGGGGCTGGAGAACATCAAATGGATGAAGCCGGTTTTTCCCGGTGACACCTTGCGACTGCAATCCACCACCACCGATGTGCGCCCCATGAGCAAGCGAGCGGACGTCGGTTTGGTGCGCAGTGTCTGGGCCATGTACAACCAGCACGGCGCTCAGGTGCTGCACATGGAAGGCTGGGGCATGTTCCGCCGCAAACCTTGATTACTTTTTGGGGCAGAGCTTGTTCACCAATAAGGCATCTGCCGAGTCCGGCGCGACACGCGTGAAACGCAGCGGGGTGTCGTAATGGTTTCTCACCTCACCCTGAGCTTGCAAGCCTGAATAACGGGTGACCTGCGAGTAAGCAATTTTGTCAGCACTGCAATCGATGGTGGCCAGGGTTTTTTCAGACAACACCTCTTTGCCTTCCAAATTGGTCAACGGCTGGGTGAAATCGGTGAGCCGCCAGACGCTGATTTGCTGGCCTTGAAACTGTGTCGCATCATCATAAAAATGCTGGGCCTGCGGTGTCTGAGACAAGACCTGCCACGCCGCATGCACAGGCAAACCCGACACACTGCATGCTGCCAACAACAAGCACTTGGCAAGTGCTTGTTGGCTGTATGACTTGCGCAAATCCAAGCTGACAACTTTCGGCATGGTTAATTCAACTTTCTGGGTTCACCAAAGTCACCCACTTGCGGAAACAAAAATGTGGTGCTGCTCGGGCCAATGCCCATGATTTGCACGGTAGCGCCCTCTTTGCCGCCGCCGTCGTAATGCACAGCCCCGGCGGGGTGTTGCATATAGCTGCCGGTTTTCAGCGGCTGCGTGGCTTTGGGGTCCCAGCTGTCGTCTGTGCCGGCCAGCCAAGTGCCTTGCATCACGGTGACATAACGGTCTTCACGGTGGTAATGCGGCGCACTCATCACGCCGGGAGGAAACACCACGCGAATGACATAAGGGCCGGGTTTGGACGGGTCACCTGAAATCACGGCAAATTTCACGCCTTTGCCTGCGTCTTTCCACGCGATTTGTTCTGGCTCGACCACCGTGAACGGTTTGTCCAGACTTTGGGCTGAAGCGCTGGCTGCACACAATAAAACGCCAAGCATTGCGCTGACACTGGTTTTGAATATCTGCATGTTGTGTCTCCTGAATAGGGTTGTTCTGCATCTTAACTTTTGCTTACCCTCGAATGGCTAAGCGGGTGCGCTAACCAGCCTTTGCCAAACTCACAGCCCGATGATGCCGCCGTCTTTTTTGCGAATGGCCACGGTGGCCGAACGCGG
>CANNRV010000166.1 GCA_947508145.1 Comamonadaceae bacterium | reverse complement strand
GCGTGAGCACATCAGTTAAAGCAACGAATCCTAGAAAAGAAGGACATCAACACCGATAAAGCAACAAGGTCAGTGATGCGCCTGATGAGCCCACAGCAAAAACGCCTCGCGCCCTTCCCTCAGCAAGCTCACTGGTTGCCCCACCGGCAAACACAACTTGGTCGGCACATGCCCAAACGGCAAACCCGTCAACACCGGCACCTTCACTTGTGATCGCAACCAACTCACCACCGAATCCAGTTTGAATCCTTTGTCGTGCGAAGAGAGTTTGTAATCAGTGAACTGCCCCAACACAATCGCTTGCTGCCTGGCCAGCACACCGGCTTGTAACAGTTGCGTCAACATACGTTCAATGCGGTAAGGGTGCTCGGCCACATCTTCCAAAAACAACACGCCGTTATCGATCACCGGCAAATACGGCGTACCGACCAGACTGCACAACACGCTCAGGTTGCCGCCCCACAGCACGGCCTGTTCTGCCAACATGGCTCGCTTGGGCAAATGCGCCAAGTCTGAGGCGGGCAAGCGCCAACCCGCACCTTCTCCCCTGCCCTGCGCCATGTCATCAAAACAATCTTGCATGATCTCGTCCACATCATTCGCACCAAAGTCAGCGCATGCATGCGGACCGGCCCAAGTGCGCGCACCGGTTTTGGCCAGCAAGCCCATTTGCAGCGCGGTGAAGTCGCTGTGCCCGACCCAACGGCTGCCTTGTTTGATAGACGCTGCAATCGCTTTGTAGGGAATTTTTTTCATCAAGCGGGTGATGCCATAGCCGCCACGCGACAACATGACCACATCTGCACCGCTGGCCGCAGCGCGGGCGATAGACAGCAAACGCGTGCCGTCGTCACCGGCAAAACGCTGTTCGCTGGTCAACACATCAGGGTCAAGTTCAACTTCGTGTCCTTGCTTGGTCAAATGTTTGACCGCGCGGCGCAAAGCAGCTTTATCGCGCACAGCGCCTGAAGGTGAGTAAATATAGATATGCATGTGTTGTGAACTGTTGTGAGCCTGAGAAGCCGTTTGATACGGCGCTTGGTGCTTGACTGTACGTCAAGACAACTGCTGTGAGATGTCGTAGGAATGCAGCTGATTAGCCAGGACCAAAACCATGCAAAGCCAGTTGGTACAGCTGCTCGTTACCGACTTGCCCGCCTTTGAGCAAGACCTCTTTACCGTGAACAGGTGAATGCGTTGACAGCAAACTGCAAAAGTGCGCGTTCTGCGCAAAGTGGCTGGCTTTGACTTGCAAAGCTTGTGCGCCCAACGCCCGCATGGTGAAGCTGGACGAGTCGCCACCTGCCACCACCAAACGTGTCAAGCCGGTTTGCTCAAACGCAAGGGCGGCGAGTTGCGCAAAACACTGGCCTATGCGCTGGGCCAATTCACCAGCCTGCCAGTCTGCGGTGACAGACCTGAGTTGCGCTGTGTGCGGGTCGTCCGGGCCTTCAGCGGTATAGACCACCACACTGTGTCCATCATTCAATGCTGCAAGCATTTGCTGCTGTAAAACAGCAAAACCTGTTGCATCCACGCCCAGCAAGATGTCATTGCTCAATCGCATGCACATGAAGCCCATGTGTTGTGCCTCATGAATTTGCGCGGCTGACAAAGCAGAACAGCTGCCGGACAACACCAGCAAGCGGTCGGTGGCGGCCAATTGTTGAACCGGAACATCGCCTGCAATCTGTCCGTCTTCACGTAAAAATTGACCCAAGCCATGGGCCAAACCTTGGGCGGCCATGGCACACACCTGACGCTGCTGAGACAGGTGCCACAGCGTCGCTGCGGCTGT
The DNA here is from genome assembly GCA_947508145.1 of Comamonadaceae bacterium. Taxonomy (GTDB): domain Bacteria; phylum Pseudomonadota; class Gammaproteobacteria; order Burkholderiales; family Burkholderiaceae_C; genus Limnohabitans. Next base: position 2,742 of record CANNRV010000166.1, on the reverse strand, counting down.
GACCACATGTTGCTGTGTCAAGCCGTCAAACACCGCGCCTGTCGTTGCTTGCAATGCGATTGCAAGTTCCTTGGCAAGCGTCTGATGTTGATCCAACATGCGCAGGTCCACCAGCGTTTCAACTGCAAAACCTTGGTCTGCCAACACCTGTCGCAAATCTGCTTCATGCATGGGTGTCACGGGATGCACCGACATCACCGGATGCCTATCGAGTCGGTGCACCTGGTGCCCGGCGCGGGCGAAGTGGTTGCCAAACAGCGTGTACCTGCCGAATTCGGGCGCGGCCGCATGCACAGGCACAACACTTTTCGGCCAGACCTGTTGCATCAAGTGGGTGGCGTGGCCCAGACTGCCGGTGTGAGGCGAACTGTCAAATGTGGAACAGCATTTGTACTGCACAAAAGGCACGGCCAGTTGTGCGAAATCTTGTAGCACCGGCAGCAGCTCGGTGGTCATGGCCTGGGTGTCGAGTGAACGCGCAGTTCCGGCAACACCGATGACATCACATTCCAATGCAGCTTGCTTGAGCACAGCCAAACCCGGGTTGGTGAAATACAAACGCGTGACCAAACCGTGGCGTGCGTATTGCGCCGCGTTGTCCGATGCGCCGGTGAAATCGTCACCGTAAAACAGCACGCGGGCGCGGGTGTGGCTGAGCTTCATGGTGTTCACAATGAAGGGCCGAAAGTTTCAATCGCTTCACGCAATTCACGCTGGGATTGCGCCGCTTGTTGCAATGGCACACCGGCCATGGCCGCGTCCCAGGCTTGGCGCAAAGCGGTCACGCCTGCTGCAATGCCTCCGGGATGCGCAAACAAACCGCCACCAGCCAAATACATCAAGTCTGGCGACTGCACACGCTGCCACGTGGGCTCGGCTTGCATCACTGTTTGACCTGAAGAAAACACAGGCATCACCGTGCAGGGTTTGTCGGTGAACAAGGGTTGAAGACAGGCGCGCGCAGATGCGACGACGCTGTCATCGTCTTCTTGAAATTTATTGGCGATGCCGTTCACATGCATGTGGTCCACACCAGCCAATCGCCAGAGTTTTTGCCATGCCACATAAGACCACCCGGATTGCACATAGCCCCAGCCGTTGCGGTGCGCGTGTATCGGTAATTGCGCGTGTCGGCGAAACGCGTTAAAGCCGGTCATGCCCACCGAGTTCAAACTCAGCATGACAGCGGTTCCGCCCTCGGCCAACACCAAATCATGCCGACGGCGCATCTCGTCAAGCTCGCCGGTTAAATTGAAGGCATACATCACCTTGCGCCCGGTGCGCTCTGCGTGTTGACGTATCACTTGCATGCACAAACGCACCCGCTCGTCGAATGGGCAAGACGGACCGTCGGCCTGCAATTCATCGTCTTTGATGACATCGATACCGGCGGCGCACAACTGATCAACCATGGCCGCTGTGTCAGCCGCACTCAAACCCACCGAGGGTTTGATGATGGTGCCGATCAAGGGCGCATTCGGCACACAGCACAAGGCTCGGGTGCCGCTGATACCAAATGCAGGCCCAGGATAGGCTTGGGCGAAAGCATCAGGCATAGTGATATCGAGCAAACGCAAACTGTGGACTGGTCGCAGCTCATACAAATTCCCTGCAACCGTGGCCAACAGGTTGGGCAATGAAGCGCCTACATTGGCCAGTGGCCAGGACAGCGCCAAACGGTAGTGACGCAGACCAGCTTCAGCAGGTGCTTCATCCAAGGCTTGTATCTCATACGTGGCGGCAGCACGCGCTTTCAATGCGTCATCTTCACCGGGTATGGCGACGAATGTGCCGCTGGACTGCTCGCCTGCAATCAACGCGGCGGTACGCTGCGGATCGGCAGAAGTGCTGAGCCGGTAAACAGCATGGATGCGTTCACTCATGTTGATGCGCTTTCATCACGACCAGCAAAGCCATTCACAGTCCGCGCGCGCCACTGGCGAAAAATCCGCCATCGACTGGCATGGCAATGCCGGTGATGTACGACGCTTGCTCGGACGCCAAAAACTGCACCACGGCGGCTATTTCATCGACGCTGCCGTAACGCTCCATGGGAATGGCTTTTGAATATTCTTGACGGAATTGCGCACTGTGCAATTGTTGGGTAAGCGGCGTGTCCACCGGCCCGGGGCAGACCGCATTCGCAGTGATGCCGTGTTCAGCCAACTCGACCGCCATTTGTCTTGTCAATGCAATCACCGCCGCTTTGGATGTGCCGTAAGCCGTGCGACCGCTGCCAACAGCACGCATGCCCGCCACTGAAGCAATATTGACGATGCGCCCCCAGCCTTGTTTCACCATCAAGCGTGACGCATGTTGGCTGCACAACAGCGTGCCTGTGACGTTGATGTTCATGGTGCGTTGAAATTCTTCTAACTTAAAATCCATGAACGCAGCCACGGTGGCCACACCCGCCGAATTCACCAGGATGTCACAAGCACCGTGCGTATGTGCGATGGTTTCAAACGCGCTTGCAATCGAATCGGGCAAGCCCACGTCCATGTGAACCGCACTCACCTTCATACCCTGTGCCAGCAAGCCTGAGGCGGTCTGCTCAGCCGCCAGCAAGTCTCTGTCAGCGATGATGACGGTATGACCCAAACCGGCCAGATGTTGCACCACGGCAGCACCAATGCCCATGGCCCCGCCGGTGACCACGGCCACCCGCGATCTGTCTGAAGCAGTGTTCGTCACCCTTGCTCTCCTGAATGTTTGAAATATTGCAAAGCTTGCACGGCAATC
>CANNRV010000165.1:0-4542 GCA_947508145.1 Comamonadaceae bacterium | reverse complement strand
TCATCGCGGGCACCGGCTTCTTTCAGGCCCAGGTAAAACTCTTTGATGTCGTCTTTCTCGCGCAGGCGCTCGCAGGTGTCTTCCATCACGATGCGGCCCGACTCCAGCACAAAACCGTAGTCGGCCACGTGCAATGCCATGTTGGCGTTTTGTTCGACCAGCAACATGGTGGTGCCGCGTTCTCGGTTGATGCGCAAGACGATTTCAAAAATCTCTTGCGTCAGCTTGGGCGACAAACCCAGACTGGGCTCGTCCAGCAAAATCAAATCGGGGTTGCTCAACAGTGCGCGGCAAATCGCCAGCATTTGCTGTTGTCCGCCGGACAACAAACCGGCAGCTTGGGAGGCGCGTTCACGCAGAATCGGGAAATAGCCGAAAGCGGTTTCTATGTCGCGGGCGATGCGCTCACGGTCGCTGCGGGTGTAGGCGCCCATCAGCAGGTTGTCTCTGACGGAGAGCAAAGGAAACACTTCGCGGCCTTCAGGCACATGCACCAGACCGCGCCGCACTATGTGCGCCGGGTCCATGGCGGTGATGTTTTCGCCCTTGAATTGCACCATGCCTTTGAGCGGATCAATGATGCCCGATATGGTTTTCAGCACCGTGGTCTTTCCAGCACCGTTGGAGCCGAGCACCGTGGCAATTTGCCCGCGTTTCACCGACAGGCTGATGCCGCGAATGGCGCGCACTGGTCCGTAAGCGCTTTCCACATTGTTCAATTGCAGCAAGGTGTCGCTCATGCTTTTGCTCCTGAGTCGCGCTTGAACGCCGTGGCATCAAAGCTGCCGCCTAAATAGGCTTCGACCACCGCCGGATCAGATTGCACTTGTGCTGCTGTGCCGACTGCCAGCACTTGTCCCTGGTTCATGGCCAGAACGCGCGTACTGACTTTGGACACCAGACTCATATCGTGTTCCACCATCAACACCGTGATGCCCAGGTCTTTTTGTATGTCTTGAATCCAGAACGCCATGTCAGCGGTTTCCTCCACATTCAAGCCAGAAGACGGTTCGTCTAACAGCAGCAGTTGTGGTTCAGTGCACAAGGCACGCGCCAACTCCACCACTTTGCGAATGCCATAGGGCAGACCGGCCACCAAGGTGTCGCGGTACTTTTGCAAATCCAGAAAATCGATCACTTCTTCGACCTTGCGACGGGTCTGTATTTCCGCTTGCCGCACGCTTGATGTGAACAACAGTTGCTGCCACAAAGATGTTTGCGTGTGCACATGTCTGCCTATCAGCAGGTTTTTCAGCACCGACGCGTGTTCAAACAACTCGATGTTTTGGAATGTGCGTGCAATACCTAAACCAGCGACCTGGTGCGCAGGCATATCGCTTAAGCGCTGCCCCTTGAACGTCAGATAACCGGCAGTAGGCGTGTAAATGCGGCTGATCAGGTTGAACACCGTGGTTTTACCGGCACCGTTAGGGCCAATCAAGGTGAACACCTCGCCTTGGTGTACGTCAAAGCTGACCTGATTGACCGCCAGTACGCCGCCGAAACGCACGCTCAAGTCATGGGCGCTGAGAAGAATGTCGGTCATTTCAGTCGCTCCGATTTTTGGAAACTCTTTTGCCGCGCAAACATGCCTTTTCGGTAGAACGGAAACAACTCAAACCAGGTGCGGACTTTCAACCAGCGACCGTACAAGCCGGTAGGCTCAAACATGACAAACAGTATCAACACCAGACCGTAGACCACTGCTTGCAAGCCGGGTGCTTGACCGATGGCAGCTGGCAAAACATCTTTGAATGCAGAAATAAACTGCGGCAGCATGATCAGAAACACCGCGCCTAAAAATGCACCTTGTACCGAGCCCAGCCCGCCTATGACCACCATCAACAGCAAATCGATAGACTGCAAAATGTTGAATTGTTCCGGGCTGATGAATTGCATTTTGTGCGCATACAGTGCACCGCCAATGCCTGCCAGCGCAGCCGACAGCATGAAGGCCAGTGTTTTGTAATAAGCCAAGTGAATGCCCATGCTTTGCGCCGAGACTTCCGAATCCCGAATAGCCACAAACGCACGTCCGCTGGTGCTGCGCAGCAGATTGACTACCGCCAGCGTGCACAAGACCGTGACGACCAAACACACGGCATAAAACTTCTCATCGCTGTCCGCTTTCCAACTGCCTATGAGCAGCGACTTGACCGGCATACCTGCATTGCCGCCGGTGACACTGTCCCAGCGCGCCAAGCCCTCTTCGACAATGAAGCCAAAAGATAAAGTGGCTATGCCCAAAAAATGGCCTTTGACACGCAGCGCTGGTAAACCCACCACAGCACCCACCAACGCCGACAAACCAGCTGCCAACGCCAGTGACACAGGAAATGGCCAACCCTGGGCTGCCAGTACAGCGGCCACATAAGCGCCGACGCCCATGAAGGCGGCATTGCCCAAAGAAAACAAACCGGTGAAACCGGCCAGCAGCATCAGTCCCAAGCCAATGATGCTGTAGATCAGGACAAAACTCAGTTGTGCGAGGAAATACGGCTGTAGCACCCAGGGCGCAGCGACCAGACACGCAAGCAGCAGGCCATACCAGAACACATGGCCGCCGTGTTTGGCCAAATGGATGTCCTGGTTATAAGTGGTTTTGAAAATAAATCGCATGGCTCAGACTTTCTTTCGCAGGTTGTCACCAAACAAGCCATGCGGCTTGAACACCAGCATCAGCAACACCACCACATAGGCGGCAATGTCTTTGAATCCTTCAGGCAACCAGAAACCTGCCAGCCCTTCCACCACCCCGATGATGATGCCGCCGACGATGGCGCCGGGCATGCTGCCAAAGCCGCCGACTACCGCCGCTGGCAAAGCCTTTAAGCCAATAAAGCCCATGCTCGAATGCACAAAGGTGATTGGGGACAACAGCCAACCGGCGACCGTGGCAATTACCGCAGCCAGCGCCCAGACCAAACTGTTGAGCCGCTTCACAGGTATGCCCATGTAATAAGCGGCCAGTTGGTTTTGCGAATTCGCCTGCATGGCTATGCCAATGCGGGTGTACTTGAACATCAGATACAGCGCGCCGCACAACACAGCGGTGACAGCCATCACCACCGCTTGGGTAGCACCCAGCACCAAAGCGCCGATGTGAAAGTTGGCATCCGCATACGGCACTGGCATTTTGTGCGTGTCCGTGCCAATGTTGGGGATCATGTTGATCAGACCACGCGCCAGATAACCCATACCAAAGGTCAGCATGACAATGGAAAACGAGGGCTCGCCCAGTACCGGGTTGATCACCGCTCGCTCTATCAACCAGCCCAAGGCCGCCATGGCCAGCATGGACACCAGCACCGCGAGTGCAAACGGCAGACCCAGAAAAGTGATGCAAGCCAAACCGGCGAATGCGCCGACCATCATCAAGTCGCCCTGGGCAAAACTGACGGTTTCGGTGGCTTTGTAAATCAGTACAAAGCCCAGCGCCACCAGCCCGTAAATACAGCCTTGGGCCACGCCGCTCAAAATGATTTGCAGTGCTTGCATAGTGTGCTTAAAAAAAAGCCCGAACCATGAACGGTTCGGGCGTGTGGTTGACTTAATTAAGGGGTGAGGTAATCAGACACGGGCACCCAGCGGCCGTTTTGTATCCGGCCCAGACGCACTTGGTCATTGCCCAGGTGGTTGTTGGGACTGAATTTCAAGGGTGGTGAGCTGAAGATGTCTGCGGGCAGAGTCATGCCCTCCAGCGTGGCGGCCAGGCTTTCGGTGCTGAGGTTGGGGCCGTTTTTTTGCAAAACCAGTCCCAGGTTGTCCACGATGGTGTAGGCCATAGCTGAGATGCCGCCCGGTTCCTCATTGAATTTGGTTTTGTAGTTTTTTGCCCAGTTTTTGACTGTTTCTGAAGCATCATCCAAATAAGGAATTTTGAAGGTCATGACCGCATAAGAACCTTCGACAACTTCGCCACCCAGCTTGTGGATCAATTCAGACGCCGTGGCCGAGCTGCCCAAAAACACCGGGGTAAAACCGGTTTTGCGTGCCTCGGCCTGAATGCCCACGGTTTCGCGAATCACCGAACCCAATACCACCAGATCGCAGTTGCTGGCTTTCAATTTGGCCACTTGGCTGGAGAAATCGGTGGCGCCACGCTTGAAGGTGGTTTTGTCGGTCAACTCCAAACGGGCTTTTTTCAAACCTGCTTCTACCCCTGAGTGCACCTCCAAGCCATAGTCGTCGTCCTGGTGAATACTGCAAATACGTTTGGCACCGGTGTCTTTGATCAGCTTGGGCAAGGTCAGCTGAATGCCGCGATGGTAGGGCGGCCAAAAAGCGAATTTCAATTTGCTGACCGGTTCAAACATGGTGGCAGCACCCGTCACCGGAAAGAAATTCATGACGTTTTTTTCAAACTGAATCGGCATGGCGGCTTCGTTGGTTGGCGTGCCCATGTGGCCGGCAATCAAAAACACCTTGTCAGAATTCACCAGTTTTTGCGCGGCGAGCGCGGCTTTTTTCGGGTCGTAGCCCGAGTCTTCCAGCAGCAGTTTGAGTTTGCGCCCGTGAATGCCGCCTTTGTCGTTGATTTCG
>CANNRV010000164.1 GCA_947508145.1 Comamonadaceae bacterium | reverse complement strand
TGCAATCGCCAGATTGCGCAACCAGCGCACATGGCCAATGCGGCGTATGGCACTGCCCTCGGTCATGCGTAAAAACTGGGCCTCGTCCCATTGCACCAATTGCAGCAATTGTGCCGCGCCCAAACCGTGGCGTTCATCAAAGTCCGGCAAGCTGCTGCGCTGTGCAAACTTGTTCCAAGGACACACCAACTGGCAATCGTCGCAACCGTAAATGCGGTTGCCCATCAATGCGCGCAACTCAAGCGGTATCGGTCCATCGTGCTCAATCGTCAAATACGAAATACAGCGGCGGGCATCCAACTGGTAAGGCGCAACGATGGCCTGCGTCGGGCAAGCGCTGATGCAGGCATTGCATTGGCCGCAGTGATCGCTGACTGGCTCACTTGTTGGCAAAGCCATGTCGACAAAAATTTCACCGAGAAAAAAGAACGAACCGGCCTCCCGGTTGAGCACCAGTGTGTGTTTGCCGCGCCAACCCAAACCGCTTTGCACCGCGAGTTCGGCTTCAAGCACAGGGGCAGAATCGGTGAACACGCGGTGCCCCAACGGCCCCACCTCTTCTTGCAATTGATGCGCCAGTTGTTGCAAGCGTTGGCGCATGACCTTGTGGTAGTCGCGCCCTCTGGCATAAACAGAAATCACGGCTTCTGTTGGTTGCTGCAAACGCGAGAGTTCATGTTGAACCAAGCCATGTGCGTCTAACTTGAAAGTGCCGCTGTCTTCAGCGTCCGGTGCACCCGCATGATGGGGCGCAGATAAGTGTTTGGATGTGGCTGCAAGCTCGCGCGGCAGGTAATTCATGCGTGCAGTGATCACGCTCAAGGTGCCCGGCACCAGCTCGGCAGGACGCGCTCGCATCAAGCCGTGGCGCTGCATGTAGTCCATGTTGCCGTGGTGACCGGCAGCCAGCCAAGCCAGCATTCCGGGTTCGGCAGATGACAAATCCACCGGGGCCACGCCAATTTGGGAGAATCCCAATTGCCGCCCCCAAAGCTGTAAGCGCTCTGGCAACCCCTGCTGTTGATTGGACACATCATTCCTTTGAACCAAACACCGATTGTAAAAACCCTGCACTGGCCGAATGAACAGGCTTGTCAGGCCTATGCCCAAGCACTGGCAGAGCATTCGCTGTTGCGACAGGCTGTCCTGTGTTTGCAGGGGGAATTGGGCAGCGGCAAAACCACCTTCACCCGTTATCTATTGCAAGCACTTGGGGTGCAAGGCCGCATCAAAAGCCCGACGTATGCGGTGGTTGAATCGTATGACGTGTCAATTGAGGATGAAGTATTTCCCGTTTGGCATTTTGATTTTTACAGGTTCAAAGACCCGAACGAATGGGAAGACGCAGGGTTTCGCGACATATTCGCCAGCAAGGGTTTGAAAATCTGCGAATGGCCAGACAAAGCCGCAGGCTTTTTGCCCGTGCCGGATGTGGACATGGCATTCACTGTCAACCCCGATGAGAGCCGTGAAGTGCGCATCACCGCCCACAGCGCTATAGGCCTGGCCTTGTTGGCATGAGGCGTGTATGAGACATGAACCTCTTACAAGCATGATCAACACTCAGCGTCGCTCGCTGCTGCAAACCGGCGCATTGGTGCTGTTGCTAGGCCGCGCTCAACTGGCCAGTGGTGCCAGCATTTTGGCGGTGCGGGTCTGGCCTGCCAACGATTACACCCGGGTCACGATTGAATCGGACACGGCCTTGGTCAGCAAATTCATTTTTGTGGATCAACCACCGCGATTGGCCGTGGACATAGAAGGCATTGAATTGAACCCGGCGCTGCGCGATTTGGTGGGCAAGGTGCGCAGCGATGACCCCTTCATCATTGGTGTGCGCGTGGGCCAATACGCGCCCAACACGGTTCGCTTGGTGCTGGATTTGCGCCAAGCGGTCAAGCCACAGGTATTCAACCTGCCACCGGTGCAATCAGGCCAAGCCAATATTCAACACCGTTTGTTACTGGACTTGTACCCCTTGAATGCGATCGATCCGTTGGAAGCCTTGATTGCTGAAAAACTCAAAGACGAACACAAACCCTACTCATCGCAAGACGCATTTGACGCATTGATTGCCAGTCACGCCGGTCCTTCCGGAAATACACATGCGTCCCCGGTGACACCACCTACGACGAACAAACAGCCCGAGCCCAAAGCCAGTGAGCCTGTCATCAGCAAACCTTCTAGCGTGATGCAGCCTGCACCCGTGGAGGCTGGCAACAGTGTTGCTTCGAACCCGCCTGCACAAATCAACACGCCAAACATTTTCAACCCGGCCACCAGCCCGTCACCACGCCCAAGCGCCCGCAAAGCTGAGAGCGAACCGGTGTTTGAGCGTTTCGCAGTGGTCGCGCTGGACCCGGGCCACGGCGGTGAAGACCCGGGCGCGATTGGCCCCGGCGGCACGCGAGAAAAAGACGTGGTGCTGCAAATTGCCTACCGCTTGCGCGAACGCATCAACAAGACGGTGTTGAAAACACGGCGTGGTGACTTGCCTTTGCGCGCCTTCATGACGCGCGATTCAGATTTTTTTCTGCCTTTGCATGTGCGTGTGCAAAAAGCGCGGCAAGTGCAAGCCGATTTGTTCATCAGCCTGCATGCAGATGCCTTCATCACGCCGCAAGCCAGTGGTGCCAGTGTGTTTGCGCTCAGCCAAGGGGCGGCATCGAGTGCCACAGCACGTTGGATGGCCAACAAAGAAAATGCCGCCGATGCGATTGGCGGCTTGAACCTCAAAGTGCAAGACCAACATGTGCAACAAGCCTTGCTGGACATGAGCACCACCGCGCAAATCAATGACAGCTTAAAGCTTGGCACCGAGATGCTGGGTCAAATTCGCAGGGTGGGCAAACTGCATAAACCGCAAGTAGAACAAGCCGGGTTTGCGGTGTTAAAGGCCCCGGACATTCCCAGCTTGCTGGTGGAGACTGCGTTCATCAGCAACCCGCAAGAAGAGAGCTTGCTCAACAGCGAGGCCTACCAAAACCAACTGGCGGATGCCTTGATGACCGGCATAGAAAATTATTTTTTACGCAACCCGCCGATGGCACGCAACCGATCTATGTGAACAGCAGCTTTTAAGAAGACTGAGATTGACGCGAACTGAATGCGCCCCACAGCGCAAACGCGCCCGGCAAAACAATCAATGCCCAGATGAATTTTTCAAAATGCTGTTGCACCCAGGGGATGTTGCCAAACACATAGCCAATCGTTCCCACACCCAATACCCACAGCAGGGCACCGATGACATTGAACGCAGTGAAGTGCTGTCGGGACATGTGCGACACACCGGCGACAAACGGTGCGAAGGTACGAATGAACGGCAGAAAACGCGCGGCGATGATGGTGATGCCGCCGTGTTTGTCGTAAAAAGCATGAGCTTGTTCATAAGCACTTCGGTTGAAAAACCGGGTATTGCTTTGAAGTAAACGCTGACCGAAATAGCGCCCTATCAGGTAGTTGCACTGGTCACCGGCGATAGCAGCGATCAACATCAGCCCCAGCGCCAGCGGCAAGTTCAACACACCCGCGCCGCCCATGGCGCCCACCACAAACAACAGCGAATCGCCCGGCAGCAAAGGCATGACCACCACACCGGTCTCGACAAACACAATCACAAAAAGAATCAGGTAAATCCACACGCCGTGTTCTTGCACCAAGATGACCAAGTGTTTGTCTATGTGCAATACGAATTCAAATAGGTAGCTGAGTATTTCCATGACAAGCATTATCAGCGCATAGCGCGAGGGGAATCACCTGATTGCAGAGGCGACAAGCAACACGCATTGGTTTCCTGGTTTTTCTAACACGTGACCTAGAATCCAAGCGTGAATTCTTCTTCCACATCTCCACGCATACGCGAACTCCCCGACGAACTCATCAGCCAAATTGCCGCAGGCGAAGTGGTCGAACGGCCTGCGTCTGTGGTGCGTGAACTGGTGGACAACGCCTTGGATGCCGGTGCCACCCACGTGGTGGTGCGATTGGCCGAAGGCGGTGTGCGCTTGATCAGCGTGGAAGACGATGGCAGCGGCATGCAGGTTTCGGACATGCCGCTGGCATTGAAGCGGCATGCCACCAGCAAGATCGCCAGCCTGCATGATTTGGAATCGGTCGCCACCATGGGTTTTCGCGGTGAAGCACTGGCTGCTATTGCGGCAGTGTCTGAACTCAGCTTGCTGTCGCGCACTGCCGATCAAGCACATGCCATGCAACTCGATGCACGCAGCGGCGAATTGCGACCGGTGGCCAGAAACCAGGGCACCACGGTGGAAGTGAAAGAACTGTTTTTCAGCACACCGGCGCGGCGTAAATTTTTAAAGTCCACGGCCACCGAGTTGGCGCATTGTCTGGAGTCGCTCAAGCGCCATGCACTGGCCCGGCCCGATGTGGGCTTTGCCTTGTGGCACGACGGCAAAGTGATTGCGCAATGGCGGGCCCATGCGCATGAAAAAGGTTTGGACTTGCGACTGGCTGATGTGCTTGGGCAAGAGTTTGTGGACAGTTCATTGTGGGTAGACCACCAGCACGGCGCAGTGCGTGTGCGCGGACGCGCCGGTGTGCCAGACGCAGCACGCTCACGCGCCGACCACCAGTATGCGTATGTGAACGGACGCTATGTGCGCGACAAGGTGTTGTTGCACGCAGCACGCAGCGCGTATGAAGATGTATTGCA
>CANNRV010000163.1 GCA_947508145.1 Comamonadaceae bacterium | reverse complement strand
CCTCCGGTGTTAAAAGTCTGTTAAGTCCATCAACCCTCAATTGCCAACTTGATTCTTTGAATCCAGGTTGGTTTTTGAAAAAATTGACTTGATTGATTAAGCCCTCTTTTTTGAGATACCTAGCCAGCTTGGTAAGCCTCCATTGGCGAGTGAATAGACGGTGTCGCATCAACCTTGCTGATCGCCTGATCAGATTGAGAGAGTCTCCCTCTTTGTCTGTTTCAGCTTTGTCGAACGCACGCACACCCAAATTAACAATGCGACTTGGCGTAATGACAGCCCAACCAACTGAAGCAATTCCTATGTCCAAACCGATAATTCGATACTCTGACAAATTTGATGAGTTCACTTTTTTACCCTTTTTAAATTTTTCAATATTTAAAAAGTGGTAATATAAACCCGTTGTGGTTATCCGGGGTGAGAGCCGTTGCTGCAATAAGAATTCGGTCGAAAGACCGTGTTCGAATCCAAGTCCGGCAAGGCAACTTGCCGGACTTTTCTATTTGTTTTGTCTATGCTTTCTAGAAAAGCTTGTGCAGCAACTCATCTCGGGATACAGAATGAGCTTGGGCGTCATCAGCAATGATGGCTGCCAAGGTGCAAACGCACCAGATAGGTTGAGTGGCAACTTCGGCATTTGTCGCTGACCTATTAACTAACGGCCAAAACTTCTTCCTCTACCCGGAGTAAGCGAATCATGGCGGGGCCTTTACCTGCATCAAAATGACAGAGCACCGCCTCACGAACAGCCGCACGTAAGCCTATCCAATCATCTGCCTCTGTGTAAATGCAGTGTCCCAATGCCTGAGCCATGAATCCGCCTTCAGGTGCGGACGTCACAGAGAAGATGATTTCATTCATGGCATTTCCTTTGGGTATCCATATGAACCGGCCTGTCGACCGCTAAAACCTCAAACCTACGAACTGGTCTCATCCAACGGCACACCGCATTCACCGGCTTCCACGCCCTCGGGCAGCACTTGCGGTTTGTGCACGATGCGGGTTGAGCGGGTCGTATTCCACTTCTTTCAAAAACATAGCCAGCACTGCGTCCATGCTTTTGGCGTGGCCGTCAAACCAGACGGCCAATTCATCAAAGTTTGAAGTTGTTTCGTTGCGATTGGATCGGGCTTAGAAAAAATTGATCACTGGTTAAAAGCAATATAGGGTGAATGCTTTTCGTCAAAGGCATAACCCAGCAACTGCATGGCATCTTGAACATCTGTCTGAGGAAAATCCAAGCCCTCAAAGTAAAGCGGTAAATTCATTTGCTTGGCGATGGCATACGAAAAAAGATCGCCCATGTTCAGACTGGCCGGGCTATGGCCTTTTCCGTAATTGGCGCAACCTTGTCGCCCTAACTTGACCATGTCGACATCCAAAGCGACGATGTGGATTTTCAATTCTTGAAGTAACTCATCAAGCGGTTGTGTACCGGCTGCACTTTTTTTGCCGATGAAAATGACCGACAACTCCATCAAAGTTCCTGCGCTCATAAAAAGCTGCACTGTTTTTTTCAGTGCTTGCCGAAACGCTGTTGCAGAAGGCCGACCTTCAAATATGCTCATGATGGCTGAGGAATCAACAACGGCTGCTTCAAGCACCGCATTGTTCATTTGGGGAGTCCGAGTTCATCGTATTCAACCATGTCATGCATGGGACGTTGGTCTTTGGTTGGAAGCTTGTGGTAGCGGTCCAGGATGTCGTCGATTTCATCCCGGGTTTGACGCGTTGACGAAGCCCTGGCCAATACTGCTTCTTCCAAAAGAACGATGGCCTCTTGCGTGAGGGTTCGGCGGTGCCCGTCTGCTTCGCGCTGAATCAATGACTTGAGCCGAATGGGGACACCTTTTAATTGCAACAACGCTGTTTCCATGTTCTCGCTCCTACTCAATAATGCTCCCAATCATAATGCTATATGCATTCATTTGGAATGCAAAAAGAAGGCAATAATCGAAAAAAAAGGGCCTTCAGGCCCTTTTTCTTTTAACGCTAAAACCTCAAACCTGCGAACTGGCCTCATCCAACGGCACACCGCATTCACCGGCAGCGACCCCCTCTGGCAGCACCTGCGGTTTGTGCACGATGCGAGTCAGCGGGTCGTATTCCACTTCTTTCAAAAACATGGCCAGCACCGCGTCCATGCTTTTGGCGTGGCCGTCAAACCAAATGGCCAGTTCACCAGTGAGTTGACGCACCAATTTCAGGTTGCCTTCTTCCTTGCCGCGTCGCAAGGCTTCGTTCATGACTTTCAAAATCATGTCGTGTTCATCGGTGTGACAACCGCCGGGACCGAAACTCACGTCTTGCATCCACTGGTTTTCGCCATTGAAATGCTCTTCGGTGTGGGCGATCAACTGGACAAAGCTGTCTATCAATTTGTCTTCAGGTGCCAGCTCGGTGGCGGCGAGCAGGTCAACAAACTCGCGGTGCGTCTGGTCCATTTTGTCCATGTTCGTCACCAGGTCGTCGGACCAGGTGAGGGTGGCTTGTTCTTCGGTGCTTGTTGTCGTAGTCATGGTGTGTCAGTGGTTACATAAAGTTCATCATAAACGCTGGAAGATGTAGCCGTCGGGCTGAAAGCTATTGTCCCGCAGATCGGCGGGAGGCTTTTCGTTGTGAGGCTCTGCAAACATCCGTATTCATAGGGGCCAGGGCGGTGCGGTTTGCCAATGCATGGCCTCTTGCGTGAACGGGTGCACAAAGCCTAATTCACTGGCGTGCAGCATCAAACCATGCTCGTTTGGCAACGCGGGCGCATACAAAGCGTCGCCCAGTATGGCGTGACCGATGGCCAGCATATGCACTCGCAGTTGGTGGCTGCGCCCGGTCAGTGGTTGCAGTACCAGCAATGAAGCATCCAGGCTGTCGTGGTGTTTCAAGCATCGCCATTGGGTCACGCTGGGTTTGCCATTCACATCGACTTTTTGCAGCGGCCTGTTCGGCCAGTCGGCCATGAGGGCCAAGTCTATGGTTTGCCAATCGTTTGACACCGGCAACAAGCCGTCTACCCAGGCCATATAACGTTTGTTCACTTGCCGGGCTTCAAACAACATGCTCAAGGCGCGTTGGCTGTCGCTGTGAAGCGCAAACACCATCAAGCCGGATGTCGCCATGTCCAGGCGATGCACCACCATGGCGTTGGCATGCGTGCGTTGTAAACGCGTCAGCACGCAATCTTGTTTGTCCTCGCCGCGACCGGGCACGCTCAGCACACCGCCGGGTTTGTTTAGCACCACTAAATGGCTATCTTCAAAAAAGATTTGCATGTCACAGCACAGACAATCGCTGCAAAACAGCTTGCCATTGCGCTTGCAAATCCGTTTGATCGCAAGCCAGCACATGGCGTGCAGGCATGCTGCGCAACCAAGTGAGTTGTCGCTTGGCCAATTGGCGGCTGGCGGCCACACCGGTTTCGCGCAAACGGCGCATGGCCCGGGCATCGGGTTCTGCGTCTTGCAGGGCATCCAGCATGTCCCAACACTGGCGGTAGCCGACGCAACGCATGGACGGCATATCGGCATGCAAGTCGCCGCGCGCGCGCAAGGCACGCACTTCATCCACCAGACCGTGATGCAACATGTCATCAAAACGCTGTTCGATGCGCTGGTGCAACCAACTGCGTTCAAGAGGCTCCAGCGACACCACGGCAATGTCCGGGCCAGCGACTCGCGTGGCCCCGAAAAACGAAGACAAGGGTTTGCCGCTGACACGCCACACTTCCAAGGCGCGTGAAATGCGTTGCGCATCATTGGGCGGTAAGCGCTGTGCAGTCACCGGGTCTACCGTGGCCAGTTCTGCGTGCAGTGCAGGCCAGCCTTGAACTGCCGCCTGCGCTTCGATCTCGGCACGTACAGCAGGCGAGGCCAGGGGTAAATCGTCCAGACCATCAACCAGGGCTTTCAAATACAACATGGTGCCGCCGACCAGCAAGGGCAGTTTGCCGCGACCGCGTATGTCCTCAATCAATCGCGTGGCATCTCTTGCAAACTCGGCTGCGCTATAGCTTTGCGCCGGGTCGCGTATGTCAATCAAATGATGTGGCACGGCATGCAATTCTGCGCGTGAGGGTTTGGCCGTGCCTATGTCCATGCCTGTGTAGACCAGTGCCGAATCCAGGCTGATGATCTCCAGCGGCACATGTTGTGCCAGTGACAGTGCCAACGCGGTTTTACCGCTGGCGGTCGGTCCTACCAATGCGAGCGCTGCGTGTGCAGCCTCAGTCGGCTTTAACGGGTTCACCATGCCATTGCACCAAGGTCCAGGCGGTGGTCGCCAAAATTGTTGCCCAGAAAGCCACGCCGTGGGCCAAAGGAAACAGCGTGCCGTCAATGCTGTGGCTGAGCCAATAGCCGGTGCCAAACGCAGCCAGCATCATCAAAAATCCATTCAATGCGGAGGCCGCTCCGGCAGACAAGGGAAACGGACCAACGGCACCGCTTTGGCCAATCGGTTGGTGTATGCCGTGCGCAATCACCATCGGGTACATGGCCAGCACCAGACTGGTGGCGTCGGCCCAACCGCCGTACACCATCCAGCACAGCATGATGCCGCTGAATGCGCTGGACATACCGGCCAGCATGATGGTGCGGTGCATGCCGATTTTGCGCAGCAAAAATCGACAAATGATGGTGCCTGTGATGTACATGATGGACATGGAAGACAAAATCCAGCCGAGTTGCAAACTG
>CANNRV010000162.1 GCA_947508145.1 Comamonadaceae bacterium | reverse complement strand
CCGTCTTGGCCGTGGCTGGTGAACGGGTCGAGTGCCACATCGGTCATCACGCCTAAGTCGGGGAAATGTTGCTTCAGGCTTTTAACCACGCGCGGCACCAGGCCTTGGGGGTTGGCGGCTTCGCGCCCGTCGGGTGTTTTGAGTGAAGGGTCTATCACCGGGAACAGCGCCATGACCGGAATGCCCAGCTTGACGCATTTCTCAGCCACTGGCATCAGCAAGTCCAGACTGAGCCGCTCGACGCCGGGCATGGAAGAAACGGCCTCACGCTTTTTCTCGCCGTCCAGCACAAACACCGGGTAAATCAGGTCGTTCACGCTCAAAGCGTTTTCGCGCACCAAGCGGCGGGTGAAGTCATCGCGGCGCAAGCGACGCAAGCGGGTGTGGGGGAATTGGGTAGGAATCGTCATGCGGAAATTGTGCCGCAAGCCAAGCCCGCGCTTTTGGGGTGAAACCCCAGTCGCGCCCACACCGGGCGAAACCGGGGCTTGCCACTAAACTCAAGCCATGCTCTGGGTCAAAGCCTTTCACATTGTTTTCGTTGCCAGCTGGTTTGCCGGCTTGTTTTACTTGCCGCGCATATTTGTCAATCTGGCCATGGTGCCGGCTGACTCATTGGCCGAGCGAGAGCGGCTGCTGTTGATGGCACGCAAGTTGATGCGTTTCATGACCTTGTTGATGTGGCCTGCGTTGGGTCTGGGCCTGTGGTTGTGGCTGGGTTACGGCATTGGCGGCATGCCGCCCGCGCATTGGATGTCACTCAAGCTGTTGGCCGTGCTGTTGGCGATTGCCTATCACCATGTGTGCGCCAGGCAATTGCGTGGTTTTGAGGCTGGCACAGACACACGTTCACACGTTTGGTACCGCTGGTTCAACGAAGCGCCGGTGCTGCTGATGGTGGCGGTTGCCGTGTTGGTTGTGGTCAAGCCGTTTTAAGCCAGTATGAAGGGCAAGCGCCGCACCACAGCTTGGATGCTGTCCTGGTTATGTGTGCTTGTGATCTGCTATGCCAGTCTCTATCCCTTTGAAGACTGGCGCAACCAAGATATTGCGCCTTGGTTTTTTGTCATTGCGCCTTGGCCCACCTACAACACCTGGTTTGACATCGCCAGCAATTTGCTGGGCTACACCCCGCTGGGGTTTTGGTTGTGTCTGGCCGGCATGCGCAGCCAGTACGGGCGCTGGCCCTCCTGGTTGATGGCGGCCTTCAGTGCCTGCCTGCTGTCTTTTTGCATGGAAAGCCTGCAAAGTTTTTTACCTGTGCGTGTGCCTTCCAAACTGGACTGGTTGCTCAACACGACCGGTGGCATGGCAGGTGCTTTGGTGGCGCTCGTGCTGGAGCGACGCGGCTGGCTGTACCGGTGGTCACAATTTCGCCGCCATTGGCTCTCACACGACGCAGGCGTCAGTCTGGTTTTATTAGCGCTGTGGCCGATAGCGCTGCTTTACCCGGTCACTGTGCCCTTGGGATTGGGCCATGTGGCAGACCAGTTGCGTCGGTTGTTGTATGACTGGAGCCCGCAACTCGAGAGTCAATTTGCCAATGCGCTGGATGCTATCTCACAGCCGCTGACGCCTGGTTTGGAAATGCTGTGCGTGGCCTTGGGACTTCTGTTGCCTGGCTTGCTGGCCGTGTCCCATTGCCGCAAGCCCGGCCAGCGCATCAGCGCTGCTTTGGTGATGCTGGCCTTGGCCGTGGTTGGCAATACGCTCTCAGCAACGCTGACCTACGGGCCGGAACACGCCTGGTACTGGCTGACACCGCAGTCCGGTTGCGGGCTGGCCGTGGGCTTGTGCGCCATGATGCTGATGCTGAACTGGTCTGAGCAGCGCTTGGTACTGTGTTTGTTGCTGTCTTTGTTATTGCAGTTGATGTTGTTGAACCTATCTCCTGTCAGCACGTATTACGAGCAAACCATGCAAACCTGGGAGCAGGGTCGATTCATCCGTTTTCATGGACTCACGCCCTGGCTGAATTGGCTGTGGCCTTGGGCCTTGCTGCTGTGGACCGCCTGGTATGTGCGTCAACTGCATAAGCGACAGGCCTAGAATCTGCGGCATGTCGACCAAGCCTTATTTCAAACACCACGTGTTTTTCTGCCTGAACCAGCGCGAAGCCGGTGAAGCCTGTTGCTCTGATCATGCCGCCCAAACGGCCTGGAAGCATTGCAAAACCCGCGTCAAACAACTCGGCATCAATGGGGTGGACGGCGTGCGCATCAACCAAGCCGGTTGCCTGGACCGGTGCGCAGGCGGCCCAGTCATGGTGGTTTATCCGGAGGCGGTTTGGTACACCTATGTAGATAACCATGACATAGACGAAATCGTTGAGTCGCATTTACAAAACGGCCAAGTCGTCGAGCGTTTGCGCTTGCCGGATCACGTGGGCCGCTGACAAGATGGCGGGAACGACTCAGCAACTTGAGTTGCAAGCCGGGGCCGGGCGGGTGCAAGCGGTGTTGGACAAACCGGAGCGCGAATCTTTGGGCTTGGCGGTCGTGGCCCATCCGCACCCATTGTTTGGCGGCACCATGGATAACAAAGTGGTGCAAACGCTAGCGCGAGCCTGTGTGGCTGCTGGTTGGGATTGTTTGCGATTCAATTTTCGTGGCGTGGGCCACAGTGAAGGCGTGTACGACGAAGGCCGTGGCGAAACCGATGACCTGTTGGCCCTGGTGAAGCAATGGGCACCTGATACGCCGCTGGTGTTAGCGGGTTTTTCGTTTGGTGCGTTTGTCGCTTGTCAGGCGGCATCCACTTTGTGGGCGACAGGCCGCTTAAAAAAAATCATGCTGGTGGGCACGGCGGTCAGCCATTTCCCTGCCAGTCCTTTGCCCCTCAATGCGCATGAACACAGTTTGCTCATCCATGGTGAGAGCGATGACACGGTGGCCTTGTCTGCTGTTTTAGATTGGGCCAGGCCTCAACAATTACCGGTCACGGTCTTTCCGGGTACCGGTCATTTCTTTCATGGACAATTGCCCTTGTTGAAATCTTTGGCTTTGCGCCACTTAAGGGCTTGAAACCCCTTCCACTGCTACCTGCTACGACATGAAACCTACGTTTTTAATTGCCGCCTTCAGCTTGTTGATCGCTTCTTTCGCTCAGGCACAAACGCCTCAGCCCCCTGAAATTGCTGCACGGGCTTATTTGTTATTGGATGTCACCGCGTCACAAGTGCTGGCGCAAAAAGAGGCTGACACCCCGGTAGAACCGGCATCTCTCACCAAGCTGATGACGGCGTATTTGGTGTTTGATGCCTTGCGCCAGAAAAAAATCACGTTACAGCAAACTTTTCCTGTCAGCACCAAAGCCTGGAAGATGGAAGGCTCGCGCATGTTCATCGACCCCAAAATGCAGGTGCCGGTGGAAGACTTGCTCAAGGGCATGATTGTGCAATCCGGCAACGATGCCACGATGGCGCTGGCTGAAGGTGTGGGCGGCACCAGCGATCATTTTGTCGAGATGATGAACGCCCAGGCCAAAGCCCTGGGCATGAACAACACAGGCTACAAAAACCCCGAAGGTTTGACCGAGCCTGGCCACACCACCACGGCGCGCGACCTGTCGATTCTTGCTACCCGGCTGATGCAAGACTTTCCTGCGTACGTCGGGTTTTATGCCATCAAAAAATACCGTTATCCCGGCACACCTGCCGCCAACGACAGCAACCGCAATTTGCTGCTGTTTCGCGACCCGACCGTGGATGGTTTGAAAACCGGACACACCGATGCTGCCGGGTTTTGTCTGGTGGCCACTGCCAAACGTGATTTCCCCAATCTCCAAGGCCGTCGCTTGCTCGCCATCGTGCTGGGGGCCGCCAGTGAAAATGCCCGCGCTGAAGAGGCGCAAAAACTATTGAACTGGGGATACACCGCATTTGACGGTATCAAACTGTTTGAGGCCGGTCAGGCGGTGGTGACACCGCAAGTGTTCAAAGGTCGGGAAACACAGGTCGGATTGGGCAGAAACCAAGCCATAGTTGTCGCCGTACCACAGGGTCAGGCTGCCAGAATCAAAACCATGGTGACCCGCCCGGATCCACTGTTGGCACCTTTGCAAAAAAACCAGCCCGTGGCCACATTGAAAGTGTTGTTGGATCAGGCTCCGTTGGCTGAAGTGCCGTTATTGGCCTTGTCCACCGTGGAGGAGGCTGGCTTTTTTGGCCGCGCCTGGGACACCTTGACTTTGTGGTTGAAGTAATACTTTTCAGCGCAGTAAATTAGGCTTATTGAAAAAACGGCTAAATTCACTGGCTTACTGCTATACTGTCAGGCTTTTCGGAAATTTCCGAATCAATTTCTTTTTCAAGTTCAAACGTTGAAGGACGTTTTCAATGCCAACCATTAACCAACTGGTGCGTCACGGTCGTGAGGTCGAAAAGACCAAGTCCAAGAGCCCTGCGATGCAAAATTCGCCCCAACGCCGTGGCGTTTGCACACGTGTCTACACCACCACACCTAAAAAGCCTAACTCTGCTTTGCGTAAGGTGGCCAAGGTCCGTTTGACCAATGGCTTTGAGGTGATTTCCTACATTGGCGGCGAAGGCCACAACCTGCAAGAGCACTCAGTGGTGCTGGTGCGCGGCGGTCGTGTCAAGGATTTGCCCGGTGTGCGTTACCACATCGTGCGCGGTTCACTCGATTTGCAAGGCGTGAAAGACCGCAAGCAGTCACGTTCCAAATACGGCGCTAAGCGCCCCAAGAAAGCCTGATTTTTT
>CANNRV010000161.1 GCA_947508145.1 Comamonadaceae bacterium | reverse complement strand
GGTGGCACAGCAATTGCTGTCAACGTAGCACCCCAACCCGCCGATACCAACGAGAGCCAAAGTGAACATCCCGCCGCCGCCCCTGTGCCAGACCTGTAGTTACCTGATGCCGTCGCAATCAGCAAAGACGGGATTGCGCTGCGGTTTTGATTACTTCAAAGCCTCGGAAATCGCGCGCAAGTTCAAGCTGATGTCGCATTTCGCCGAGGTCAGGCCGGACAACGCTTGCGAAAAATGGGAGCCCAAAACAGTGCAGCTGTGATTCGCAGGCACCCGGTTGGTGCCTGTCAGTCCTTTGAAATCACAAAACCTTGGGTTCAAACGGTTGCGCTTCTTTGCGTTCGCTGTAGCGGTCCACCAAATAGTCTGACACCGAGCGCGTCAGCAAGGTGAACTTCACCAACTCTTCCATCACATCCACCACGCGGTCGTAATACGCCGAGGGTTTCATGCGGCCATCATCCTCAAACTCTTTGTAGGCCATGGCCACCGACGATTGGTTGGGTATGGTGATCATGCGCATCCAACGTCCGAGCACGCGCATTTGGTTAACTGCGTTGAACGACTGAGAACCGCCACTGACTTGCATGACCGCCAGTGTTTTGCCTTGTGTCGGGCGTACCGCGCCCAGGGCCAGCGGTATCCAGTCGATTTGCGCTTTCATGATGCCGGTCATCGCGCCGTGTCGCTCCGGCGAACTCCACACCATGCCTTCACACCAAGCGCTCAGTTCGCGCAGTTCCACCACTTTGGGGTGGGTGTCCGGCGCGTCGTCGGGCAGCGGTAAACCGCTGGGGTTAAAGAACCGTGTTTCGCAGCCCATGGTTTGCAACAAACGCGCAGCTTCTTCGGCCAGCAAGCGGCTGAATGAGCGCTCGCGCAGCGAACCGTAGAGCAACAAAATTTTCGGCGGGTGCGTCAGCAAGTTGCCGCTGTGCAGTTTGTGGTTGTCGGGGATGTCCAGCAGGTCTTGGCGCAGTTGTGGAAGATCGTGGTTGCTCATTAAAAAACTTTTTTTCTAAAGTAAATACTTGGTGTCACTTGAACGGTGTTGTCATGTTAACCACCTATCATCGGTACAGATGAGCACCATAGACACCGCCCTGATTTATTTATTGTTCGCCGTTGTCGGCGTGGTCGGCTGCCGTTTATTGCATTTGCCGGCCATATTGGGTTATTTACTCGCGGGTATTTTTCTGGGGCAAGGCGGTGCGTTCATAGAACAAAGCGAGGCGGCGGTGGCATCGGTGGCCGAACTTGGCGTGGTGTTGCTGATGTTTGTCATCGGTCTGGAATTCAATTTGCCCAAGTTGCTGCGACTGCGTCACATGGTGTTTGGTTTTGGCATGGCGCAGGTGCTGGTGACTTTGCTGGGCACCGTGGCCGGGCATTTTTTGTTGTCTCGCTTATTGCCCGCGCTGGGGCTGGCCTGGGATTTGTCTTGGCAGGGTTCGGTGGTGTTGGGCGCGGCGCTGGCCATGTCAAGCACTGCTATCGTCGTCAAGCTGATGGCTGAGCGCTCGGAAATTGACACCGAACACGGCCGCCGGGTGATTGGCGCATTGTTGTTTCAAGACTTGGCGGTGGTGCCTTTGCTGGTGCTGATTCCGGCCTTGGGTCAAATGAACGAAGCCAATGTGTGGACCGAGTTGTCGCTGGCATTGTTGAAAGCGTCTGTGTTGGTGGGCTTGCTGTTGTGGGGCGGGCAAAAAGCCATGCGTGTGTGGTTGCGTGTGGTGGACCGGCGTGACAGCGAAGAGCTGTTCATGTTGAATATTTTGTTGGTGACATTGGGTCTGGCTTGGATCACCGAACATGCCGGGCTGTCTATGGCCATGGGCGCATTCATGTCCGGCATGCTGATTGCAGAAACCGATTACAAGCACCGTGTTGAAGAAGACATTCGTCCGTTTCACGATGTCTTGCTGGGTTTGTTTTTCATCACCTTGGGCATGAAACTGGACTGGCATGTGCTGCTGGAACAGTGGCCTTGGGTGTTGGTGCTGAGCTTGATTCCAGTGCTGGTCAAAGCGGTGTTGATCGGCGTGCTGGCTTACACCGGCGGTGCCCGCAACGGCGTGGCTGCGCGTACCGGTATTTATTTGGCGCAAGCGGGTGAGTTCGGTTTCGTGCTGCTGACCTTGGGCCTGGCTCAGCATTTGATTGAACCGCGCTGGTCCAACCCGGTGTTGGCTGCCATGGTCTTGTCCATGGTCGCCACGCCTTTTTTGATTCAACACGCTGACCGGCTGGTGTTCCGGTTTTCGCCTGACGACTGGTTGTCGCAATCGCTGCAACTCACCACCTTGGCCAGCCACGCCATGGGCATAGAGCGGCACGTGCTGGTCTGCGGTTTCGGCCACACCGGGCGCAACCTGTGCCAGTTGTTGGAGCAGCAATCTATTTCTTATATTGCCTTGGACGTGAACCCCGAGGTGGTCAAGGCCGGTGTGCTGGACGGCCACCGGGTAGAGGTGGGGGATTCCTTTCAATGGTCCAACTTGGTGTCGGCGGGTCTGAACCGCACATCTGCCGTGGTGGTCAGTTTTGACGACACGGCCACAGCCTTGCGCGTGATTGAGTTGGTGCGCGCCCATGTGCCTCATGTGCCGGTGATTGTGCGCACCCGCGACGACCATGACATGGCGCTGTTGAAACAAGCCGGGGCGCACGAGGTGGTGCCAGACGCGTTTGAAGTCAGCCTGAGTTTGGCGACCCACACCTTGAGCCTGATGGGCCTGCCTGCCGACCAAGTCAACCAGTTGGTGCTGTCAGAACGTGTGTCTCAGTACGCGGGTTTGAAAGAAAAAGTACGCATCTCCGATCGGAAACCCTAAATATCGCTGAATTCACTTAAATTTATAGAATTCGTGTCGATATTGATAAATCTGTTGAATCGCTTGCGCGTTGATCGACCCATGTCGGTACATGGCGTGCAAATTTTTTTTGTTGAATACATAAGGTGCCACCATGTCCGACCCGGTTTTCCAATCCATACCTAACAAATTGTCTTCATGCGCTTGTTGCACACCGCCGCAAACGGCTCGCCGCACAGGCATGGGTCGCCGCGAGTTTTTGAACTGGGGTTCTGCCGGTGCGCTGGCCGCCGGTTTGTCGCTGGCAGCGCCTCAGCTGAGCTGGGCGGGCGGCGGTAATTACGAATCCATGTTGGTCAATTGCATTGACCCGCGTTTCACCACACTGAGCTGGCAGTACATGGGTTTGTTGCAAGGCGTCAGCCGTGACAAGCTGGAAGACAACTACAGCCATTTCGTCATGGCCGGTGGCCCCATCGGTGCGGTGCATCCCAAGTTTGAAGCCTGGCACAAAACCTATTGGGACAACCTGGACATCACCGTGTCTTTGCACCACATCAAACGCGTGGTCGGTTTGACCCACCGCGATTGCGGTGCTGCCAAATTGGCTTTCGGTGAAGCAGCGGTGGCCCGTCGCGAAACCGAAACCGAAGCGCATGCCGAGGCTTTGTCCACTTTCCGCGAAGCCGTGAAAAAACGCCATCCCAAATTGAGCGTCATCACCGGCGTGATGGATGTCAACGGCAAGGTCGATTTGATTGGCTGATCAGCCCCAAGCCCGGGTCAGCAATTGCATTCGGGCTTGAATCTGTTGAACGGGTGTGAGCCCGGCAACATGGCGCAACTAGAGTTGCGCTAAAAAACGCAACAGGCAGCGGTTCACCGCCTCTGCCTGTTCTTGTTGCACCCAATGACCGGCACCGGCTACCAATTCGCAGATGCGCAAATCGGTGCAGCCCACGCCTTGCATTTTTTCAAACGCACCCGGTGTTTGAAACACGCCCCAATCCGCTGCGCCGCCAATGAACGCCGACGGCACGGTGATGGCCTGGCCACTGTACTGTGTCAATGCCATGAATGCCTCACGGTCGATCGCACAGCGGTACCACTGCAAGCCGCCTTGGTAGCCTCGACGCGCGTACTCTTGTGCATACACCGCCAGGTCGGTCTCCGGTAACCATTGACACGCGGCGACAGCCGCCGCATCCGGCATGAACTCTGCCACCGCTTGGGCCATGGTTTTGTCCAAAGGCATGACGTAATAGTGCGGCAACTCGGCCATGACATCGGCACGCCAGGCTGACAGGGGGTGCGGTTGGTTGGGTGCCCAATCAGCGCTTTTGACATGGTAGTAAGCACGCATGAAATCGTGCAGGCCTTGCGGCGCGTGCCACATGTCGTGGTTGGCTTGCGGGCTGGCGTAATACCAGTGGTAATGCTGGCGGGGCGGCTGAAGTGTTTTCATCGCCTCGGCTTCGCGTTGCAGGTGTGCATAGATTTGCTCAGCGCTGGCTGCGTCCGGCACGCCGCCAAACGGTGCGCTCATCAGCACCACGCTGTGAAACACATCCGGGCGGGTGAGGGCGCACCAGGCCGACAACGGCGAGCCAAAGTCGTGGCCGATGAGCGCATGCACTTGCGTGTGCCCCAAGGCCTGCACCAGCGCCAGCACATCGTCAACCAGATGCAGCAACTGGCTGGCACGCCAGTCGCCGTCATAGCGGTCATCGCTGCCCGTGGTGCGGCCGCAGCCGCGTAAATCGGGCGCTACCACATGGAACCCGGCTTGCGCCAAGGCGGGCAGTTGGTGTCGCCAGCTGAACGCCAGTTCAGGAAAACCGTGTAACAACAACAGCAAGGGTTTGTTGCTGCCATGTCCGGCTTCCAGCAGATGCATATCGAGTCCGGTGGCGATAGGCAACTGGCGCGAGCGAACGCCTTCGGGCAAAGGCAAGTCTGTCAGTTCAGCAGGGTTCATGGCGAGGTG
>CANNRV010000160.1 GCA_947508145.1 Comamonadaceae bacterium | reverse complement strand
GCCCGGTGTCATTTTGGGCGCGGTGCTGTTGTCAGCGCTCCCCGAAGTGCTGCGCTATGTGGCCAGTCCCTTGCAAGAATTAACAGGCGGTCGTTTAGACGCGGCCATCCTGCGCCAATTGTTGATTGCATTGGCCATGATTTTGGTCATGTTGTGGCGACCGCGCGGCCTGTGGCCCGCACCTGAGCACGGCAAGGCCTTGCCCGCAGACAAGGGGCAAGCATGAGCACCCCGGTATTGCATGTGCAAGGTATTTCCAAGCGTTTCGGCGGCTTGCAAGCGCTCAGCGATGTCAATATGAAGATCGAGCCGGGTCAGGTGTATGGCTTGATCGGCCCCAATGGCGCGGGCAAAACCACATTCTTTAACGTCATCACCGGTTTGTACACGCCGGACAGCGGCAGTTTTCAGTTGGCAGGCCAGCCGTATCAACCGACAGCGGTACATGAAGTAGCGCAGGCCGGTATAGCGCGCACGTTTCAAAATATCCGTTTGTTTGCCGAGATGAGCGCACTTGAAAATGTGATGGTTGGTCGGCATGTGCGCACCGGTTCCGGCTTGCTGGGCGCGATTTTCCGCAGCCAATCTTTTCTTGCAGAAGAGAAAGCCATTGAACAACGTGCGCGTGAATTGCTGGACTATGTCGGCATTGGTGACTTGGCAGATTTCAAAGCACGCACACTCAGCTATGGCGATCAGCGTCGCTTGGAAATTGCCCGCGCCCTGGCCACCGACCCCAAGTTGATTGCTTTGGACGAACCGGCCGCCGGCATGAACGCCACCGAAAAAGTGCAGTTGCGTGAATTGATTGACCGCATTCGCAAAGACGGGCGCACCATTTTGTTGATCGAGCACGATGTCAAGTTGGTCATGGGCTTGTGCGACGCGGTCACTGTGCTGGACTACGGCAAGCAAATCGCACAAGGCACACCGGCACAGGTGCAATCTGACCCCAAGGTCATCGAAGCCTATCTGGGCACGGGGGAGCATTGATGAACACATTGCTGCAAGTCACAGATTTGCGGGTCGCTTACGGCGGCATTCAAGCGGTCAAGGGTGTCAGCTTTCAGGTTAACGAAGGCGAACTGGTGTCTCTGATCGGCTCCAATGGCGCAGGTAAAACCACCACCATGAAAGCCATCACCGGTTCGCTGTTACCGTCAGCCGGACGCATCGAATACCTGGGCCGTGACATACGCGGCCAAGGCAGCTGGGATTTGGTCAAGCAGGGTTTGGTCATGGTGCCCGAAGGCCGTGGCGTGTTCACCCGCATGAGTATTTTGGAAAACCTGCAAATGGGCGCGTATTTGCGCAATGACAAAGCGGGCATCCAATCTGACATAGAACGTGTGTTCGGTCTGTTTCCGCGCTTGAAAGAGCGCAGCGCTCAACTCGCAGGCACTTTGTCTGGAGGCGAACAGCAAATGCTGGCCATGGGACGCGCCTTGCTCAGTCGTCCGCGTTTGCTGCTGTTAGACGAGCCGTCCATGGGTTTGTCGCCCATCATGGTCGACAAAATTTTCGAGGTGATTGCCGAGGTGGCCAGCTTGGGTGTGACCTTGTTGCTGGTCGAGCAAAACGCCAGCCGCGCCTTGAAAATGGCCCAGCGTGCCTACGTCATGGAGTCTGGCGAAATCAGCATGCAAGGCGAAGCCAAAACCCTGTTGCATGATCCGAAAGTGCGGGCCGCCTACCTCGGTGAATAATGGCGGCATGAGCCAAGGTTTTATACGCATACGTGGTGCCCGTCAGCACAATCTCAAAAACATTGACATCGACATCCGAACCAACGAGCTGACGGTGTTCACCGGCCCCAGCGGTTCGGGCAAATCCAGCCTGGTGTTTGACACCTTGTACGCCGAAGGACAACGGCGTTACGTGGAAACCTTCAGCGCCTACGCGCGTCAGTTTCTGGACCGCATGGACCGCCCGGCGGTAGACAAAGTCGAGGGCGTTCCGCCTGCGATTGCCATCGATCAAACCAACCCGGTGCGCAGTTCGCGTTCCACCGTCGGCACCATGACCGAGCTGAACGACCATTTGAAACTGTTGTTCGCGCGTGCCGGTCAGCTCTATGACAAGCAAACCGCGCAAGCGGTGGAACACGACAGCCCGGAGAGTATTTTTAAAAAGCTCATGGCCTTGAGCGATGCAGATCCACGCTGGGTGATCACCTTTCCCGTCGAGTTGCCCGCCAATACCAGCGCCGAAGAATTGCAAGCTTGGTTGAGCGCCAGTGGTTTCACCCGCATACACGCGCAACGTGAAGTCAGCTACACCGCTGAAGCGCCAACCGTCACAGCAAAAAAATCAGCAGCCGCCAAAAAAACCGCCGCCGCGAAAAAAAGCACCAAAGCCAAAGTAGAAGTTGACAGCCATAGGCAAGTGCTGGACGTGGTGGCTGATCGCTTCCGTTTGCAAAACGTCGAGCATGTGCGTGCCATGGAGGCGATTGAGCTGGCTTTGCAACGCGGCAATGGCCGCATGACGGCTTACCGCATGCCAGTCGATGCAGACGCAGAGGCCACAGGCGAAGCCTTTCGCTTTTCCACCGGCTTGCATTGCCCGGACAGCGATCTGCGCTACAGCGAGCCTGCGCCGTCCATGTTTTCATTCAACTCGCCCGCAGGTGCCTGTCCGGTGTGCAAAGGCTTCGGCCGGGTTATTGGTGTCGACTATGGCTTGGTGATTCCGAATGACAAACTGACTTTGCGCATGGGGGCCATCAAACCCATGCAAACACCGGCCTGGCAAGAGTGTCAGGATGATTTGATGCGGCACGCGGAAAGCGCAGGCATTCCGCGCGACACCGCTTGGTACAAGCTGACCGAAGAACAAAAAAATTGGGTGATACACGGCTCACCCAACTGGAACGGCAAGTGGAACCAGCAGTGGTATGGCGTGAAGCGTTTCTTTGAGTATTTGGAAACCAAATCCTACAAAATGCACATCCGCGTGCTGTTGTCCAAGTACCGGTCTTACACCTTGTGCGGCGAATGCAATGGCGCACGTTTGCAAACCGAAAGCCTGTTGTGGCGCATCGGCAGTTTGGCCGGCGCGGACTTGGCCATGCCAGCTGCGAAACGTTTTTTGCCCAATGGTGTGAGCTGGTCGCGCAGCCAGTTGGAAGCCTTGCCCGGCTTGTGTTTGCACGACATGATGTTGCTGCCCATAGACCGCTTGCGTTTGTTCTTTGACCACATGGCGTCGGATGCATCCTTGACCGCGCACGCACAGGCAGAGCAACAAGCGCTGCATTTGTTGTTGGATGAAATCCGCACGCGCTTGAAATACCTGTGCGATGTTGGCATCGGCTATTTGAGTTTGGACAGGCAAAGCCGCACCTTGAGCGGCGGCGAGGTGCAACGCATCAACCTGACCACGGCACTGGGCACATCGCTGGTCAATACCTTGTTTGTGCTGGACGAGCCCAGCATTGGTTTGCACCCGCGTGACATGCACCGCATCACACAGGCCATGCTGCGCTTGCGTGACGCAGGCAACACGCTGGTGGTGGTGGAACACGACCCGGCGGTGATGCTGGCCGCGGACCGGATTGTCGATATGGGCCCGGGCCCGGGCGAGCGCGGCGGACAAGTGGTGTTTGACGGCACACCTGCTGATTTGAAAAACGCCGACACCTTGACCGGTGCTTACTTGGGTGCTCGCAAACAAGTCGGTGTGGGTTTGAAGCGTTTGGTCAGCGATGCCACACCGCGTCTGATTTTGGAAGGCGCACGCGAACACAATTTGCGCAACCTGAACATCGAGTTTCCGCTGCAACGCTGGGTCACGGTCACCGGGGTCAGCGGCTCGGGCAAGTCCACGCTGATACAAGACATACTCGCGCCTGCCTTGCTGCGTCATTTCGGCAAAAGCACCGAAGGCGCTGGCGCACACGACCGTTTGTTGGGTGCTGACCATTTGAGTGATGTGGTGTTTGTCGATCAATCTCCGATTGGCAAAACCGCGCGTTCCAACCCGGTGAGTTATGTCGGTGCCTGGGACGCGATCCGCGAAATCTTCGCCAATACCGCGATGTCGCGGCAACGCAGTTACACCGCGTCCAAATTCAGTTTCAATGGTGGCGATGGCCGTTGCCCGACCTGCGGCGGTTCCGGCTTTGAGCATGTGGAAATGCAGTTTTTGAGCGATGTGTATTTGCGTTGCCCGGATTGTGATGGCCAGCGTTACCGTCCCGAAATTCTTGAAGTCAAGATTGAACGCAAAGCCGCAGGCGCTGAGCACACTTTGTTTTTGAATGTGGCCGATGTGCTGAACCTGACGGTGAGCGAAGCGGCGCAGTTGTTTGCCAATGACCGTGACGTGATTCGCGCCTTGCAGCCGATTGTGGATGTGGGTTTGGAATATGTGCGCTTAGGTCAACCGGTGCCCACGCTCAGCGGCGGCGAAGCACAGCGTTTGAAGCTGGCGGGTTTTCTGGCGGAGGCGGCGAAGACCGCTTCATCAAGCCGTCAACCTGCGGCCCGCAAAGGCGTGCTGTTTTTGTTTGACGAGCCGACCACGGGTTTGCATTTCGATGACATCGCTAAGCTGATGCGTGCATTGCGGCGTTTGTTGGATGCGGGTCATTCGCTGATCGTTATTGAGCACAACTTAGATGTGATTCGGGCCAGCGATTGGTTGATAGATCTGGGTCCCGAAGGTGGTGAGGCCGGTGGTTTGCTGGTGGCCGAAGGCACGCCGGAAACGGTGATGCAGCATGCGAGTTCGCACACGGGTCAGGCGTTGCGGGAGTATGTGCAGGCCATGGGGTCGTTGGTGGTTGGCGCTTTGGATAGCTCTGCTTCATTTGTTGAGGACGCGCTTGGTG
>CANNRV010000159.1 GCA_947508145.1 Comamonadaceae bacterium | reverse complement strand
GATAAACGCAATCGTTCTGATGCAGAGTCATCACTTCAGGCCGACTCGGAGGGGGTGTTTTTTTCCAGCGAAAGCGCAGAAAAAAAGCACACCGGATGGGTCGGCCAAGCGTGACTTCAAACGACAAGCGCGCCTTCAAACTACGAAAGCAGAAATGCCAACCAACTCCGGATGGGTCGGCCTATGCATCAATCAACCCCTGGGTGCCAACACCGACAGCGTCAGCCTTGACACACAACTGGTGCGGCCCTGGTCATCGGTCATGTCAATTTGCCAAACCTGCGTACTGCGCCCAATGTGCACTGGCCGCGCAATGCCGTTCACCCAGCCCTCGGCCACGCCACGAATGTGATTGGCATTGATGTCCAAACCCACGATGCGGTGACCCAGCGGCGTCGAATAATCCGCGCCGCAAGAACCCAGCGTTTCCGCCAACACCACACTGGCACCACCGTGGATCACGCCATAAGGCTGGCGCGTACGTGCGTCCACCGGAATGCGCCCGCGAATGAAATCCGGGCCGATCTCCACAAACTCAATGCCCAGCCGCTCGGCGGCGGTATCAATATGGGTGGTGGTCAGTATCTCGTTGCTGATGGGTTTGGTCCAAATCGGCATGGCAATGGTGTTCTTTCAAAATCAAGCCCGCATCTTAGTTGCCCGCGTGAACGCCGGGGGCGGTCGCTCCTGCTAACCTCTGCACCATGACTACCCACACCACCCCGCCCTTTGTTCCGCAAATCCGTCTTTACCAACAATGGTTGGCCGAGCACCGCCATTTGCATTTCGATGATTACCAGGCCATGTGGCGCTGGTCGGTGAATGAGATTGAAGCCTTTTGGCAATCCGCTTGGGATTATTTGGAGTTGCAATCGCCAACGCCTCACACAGCGGTGCTCGAGCGCAACACCATGCCGGGCGCGCGCTGGTTTCCCGGCGCACAGGTGAATTACGCGCAACAGGTGCTGCGTCATGTGGATGCCGCGCATGCGGCCGGAATGCCGGCCATCATCAGCAGCAATGAAAAAGGACAGCGGCGCGAAATCAGCTGGCCCGAGTTGAAACGCCAAGCGGCGGCGCTTTCTTTGCACTTGCAGGCGCAAGGCGTGCAGCCCGGTGACCGGGTCGCGGCGTACTTGCCGAATATTCCTGAAACCATGGTGGCGTTTTTGGCGGTGGTCAGCATTGGCGGCATTTGGAGCGTGTGCGCTCCCGACATGGGCACCAACGCCGTCGTTGACCGTTTCAAGCAAATCACGCCCAAGGTGTTGATCGCGGTGGACGGTGTCACTTACGGCGGCAAAGACCTGGAGCGGCACACGGTGGTGGGCGAATTGCGCCAGGCCTTGCCCAGTGTGGAGCATGTGGTGATTTACCGCAACTTGGGCGATCAGCCTGCGGTGCCCGACAGCGCCGATTGGGCGCAAATCATGCAACGTGATGACGCGGTGGTGCACGCGTTCACGCCCTTGTGGCTGAACTTCAATCACCCGCTGTGGATTGTGTATTCCAGCGGCACCACCGGTTTGCCCAAGCCGCTGGTGCATGACCACGGCGGCACCATGCTCAACGGCATGACGCATAAAAACCTGCATTACGACGTGGCTTGCAGTTACGAGCCCAACTCGTGGGGCGAGCGTTTTCTCTGGTACTCATCCACCGGTTGGGTGATGTGGAACGCGCAACTCAGCGGTTTGCTCAGCGGCACCACCTGCGTGATTTACGACGGCAACCCGGGCGGCTCCAAAGACAAACCCGATTGGGGCGTGTTGTGGCGTTATGCGGCCAGCGAAGGCGTGACATTTTTTGGCGGCGGCGCAGCGTTTTTTGCCAACTGCATGAAGGCCGATGTGCAACTGGCAGACATCCAAGGACTGCACACCGTACGCGCATTGGGCACCACCGGCTCGCCCTTGAGCGCCGAGGTGCAGCAATGGGGCAGCGACCAATTCAAACAGGTGTACGCCAAGGCCGGCGTGCATCGCCCCGAAATTTGGTGGTGCAATATTTCCGGCGGTACAGATGCCGGTGCGTATGTCGGCGGACACCGTGAACTGCCCATGGTCGCTGGTGAGATGCAATGCCGGTTTTTGGGCGTGAGTGTCGAGGCGTGGAACGAACAAGGCCAGCCGGTGACAGATGAAGTGGGCGAGTTGGTGGTGACGCAACCGCTGCCGTGCATGCCGCCGTTTTTCTGGGGCGACACTGACAACCAGCGTTACTTAGGCAGTTATTTCGACACCTTCCCGGCTGGCCAGGGCAGACAACCCGGCGGCGGCGACTTGGGCGCAGACGCTGGCGCGGTGTGGCGACATGGCGACTGGTTGAAGATCACATCGCAAGGCCGCGCCATTATTTATGGACGCAGCGATGCCACCATCAACCGCTATGGTTTGCGCATGGGCACCAGCGAGTTGTACAGCGCCATCGAAGCCTTGCCCGAGGTGTTGGACAGCATGGTGGTGGATTTGGAATACCTGGGACGCGAAAGTTATATGCCGCTGTTCGTGGTGCTGCGCCCGGGCCTGGTCTTGGACGATGCACTGCAAGCGCGTTTAAACGGCGCGATACGCACTGCGCTCAGCCCGCGTTTTGTGCCGAATGAGATTTTTCAAGTGGCCGAAATTCCGCGCACCTTGTCTGGCAAAAAACAAGAGCTGCCGATCAAAAAACTGATGCTGGGTCAGCCGGTGGAAAAAGTGTTGAACCGCGATGCCATGGCGAACCCGGCGTGTTTGGATTGGTACATCGAGTTAGCGAAGAGGCATTTGGCGGGGGCTTGAGTGGTTGAAATTCATCCACTGAGTGGTTGAAATTCATCCATTACAATGCCGCCATGCACCTCCGCCACCTTGCCCCGTTATTGACAGAAAGCTTGTCTGACACGCCAGTTGTGGTCATCAATGGCGCACGCCAAAGCGGCAAAAGCACTTTGGCACAAAGCTTATCCGTGGAAAACAAGGGGTCGCGGCGTTATTTGACATTGGATGACTCAGTGGTCTTGAACGCTGCCAAGTCAGACCCGGCGGGTTTTATCCAGGGTCTTCAAGGGCCGGTCACCTTGGATGAAGTGCAGCGAGCACCGGAGCTGTTTTTACCGATCAAAGCCGCCGTGGACAGAGACCGCCAACCCGGGCGCTTCTTGTTGACCGGGTCCGCCGATGTGATGCTCTTGCCAGGCATCGCCGATTCCTTGGCGGGACGCATGGCGGTGTTGTCCTTGTGGCCGCTGTCAAGCGCAGAGCTGTCAGATAAACCGGTTTTGAATCGCGCTGAAGCCTTGTTTGAAGCCGATTTATCCAGCATGCATCTTCAAGCCTGTGACCGCGATGAATTCATGCGCGGGTGGCTCCAAGGTGGTTTTCCGGATGCGGTTGCCAGAAGCAGTGCATCACGCCGCGCTTCCTGGTTTGATGCCTACGTGCAAGCCATTTTGCAGCGCGACTTGCGCGACTTGGCCAATATCGAGCAGTTGACCGAGATCCCCAACTTGCTGCATTTGCTGGCCACGCGCAGCGCCACATTGCTGAACTTTGCCGAACTGTCACGCAGCGCAGGCATTGCACAAACCTCGCTCAAGCGTTACTTTGCATTGCTGGAAATGTTATTCATGGTGGTGCGACTGCCTTCATGGCAGCGCAACCCGGGCAAGCGTTGGGTCAAAGCCCCCAAGGTGTTTTTGCCAGACAGTGGTTTACTGTGCCATCTCATGGCGGCATCTGAAGACCGATTGTTGGCGCAACCGAATTTACTGGGCGCAGTGGTTGAAACCTGGGTGCTGTCAGAGTTGCTCAAGCACGTGGCTTTCTCCAGCGCCGGGCTAACGCTGTGGCATTACCGCACCCAAACTCATATAGAAGTTGATTTCATCTTAGAAAACCGCAAGGGTGAGATTTGCGGCATAGAGGTTAAGGCCAGCACCACGGTCGACAGCAAAGACTTCAAAGGCTTGCGGCATTTACAAGAAACTGAGAGCGGCATTTTTCAAAGCGGCATTGTGTTTTATGCCGGGCGGGAACTGGTGCCGTTTGGTGACAAACTCTGGGCTGTCCCTTTGTCTTTTTGGTCAGCGTGAAGACGCATGCCGAGTTTCTGAAGAAGAGATAGAAACAACTCCAACTATTCTCAAAACCAACGAAAACCGCCGCCGATTAACATCCAGCTCTTATTCAAACAAACAGCCACCCGGAGCATTCATGGCCAAGACCGCATTCCATTGGGACGACCCCTTGTTGTTGGACCAGCAACTCACCGAAGACGAGCGCATGGTGCGCGAAGCCGCGAATGCGTATTGCCAGGACAAGCTGTTGCCGCGCGTGACTGAAGCCTTCCGGCATGAAAAAACCGATGCGGCGATATTTCGTGAAATGGGCGAACTGGGTTTGCTTGGCCCCACCATCCCCACGCAATACGGCGGCCCCGAATTGAACTATGTGGCGTATGGCTTGATCGCACGCGAAGTCGAACGTGTCGACTCCGGTTACCGCTCCATGATGAGCGTGCAATCTTCATTGGTGATGTTGCCGATCTTCGAATTCGGCACCGAAGGCCAGCGGCAAAAATACTTGCCCAAACTCGCTACGGGCGAATGGATAGGCTGCTTCGGCTTGACCGAACCCGACCACGGCTCGGACCCGGCCAGCATGGCGAGCCGCGCGCACAAGGTCAAAGGCGGCTACAAACTCAGCGGCAACAAAATGTGGATCTCCAATTCTCCGATTGCAGACGTGTTCGTGGTCTGGGCCAAAGAGGTGAGCGAAGCGGGCGCTGTCGGTCCTATACGCGGCTTTGTGCTGGAAAAAGGCATGGCCGGTTTGAGCGCACCCGCGATTCACAGCAAGGTCGGTTTGCGTGCTTCCATCACCGGCGAAATCGTCATGGATGGCGTGTTTGTCCCCGAAGAAAACGCATTCCCTGAAGTGCAAGG
>CANNRV010000158.1 GCA_947508145.1 Comamonadaceae bacterium | reverse complement strand
GGGGTGTCTGCGTCCACCACGCTATAGGTTTGCCAGCCGCCCATACCCACCACTTTGTCGCCAGCGGCAAAACCGGGATGGCGGCGTTCCACCACCTCACCGACGGTGCCGCCGATCATTACGCTGGTAAGAGGTTGCGGCGCGGTATAGCTTTTGACATCATTCATGCGGCCGCGCATATACGGATCAAGGCTTAAATAGTCGTGTTTCACCAAGACTTGTTTGTCTTGCAATGCGGGTGTGTCCAGCGTGAGCAATTGGAAGTTGTCAGCCAAGGGCTCTGCCTTAGGACGGCTGACCAAATGGATTTGCGGGTTGTGTGGCATGCGTGTCTCCTGTGAGTATTTTTAAAAAATGGAATAGATGGCAATTAACCGCCTGATATGCAGCTGACACCGCCGTCTACCGCCAGCCATTGACCGGTGATGTGTTTGCCTGCATCCGAGCCGTACAGCAAAGCCAGGCCTTTGAGGTCTTCGTCGTCTCCTAAGCGGCGCAGTGGTGCGTGCGACGCCAGCACATCTTCGCCCATGGCTTTCAATGTACCGGCTGTCATTTTGCTGGGGAAGAAACCCGGGCAAATCGCGTTCACGCGTATGCCGTGTTCGCCCCACTCGCCTGCCAGCGCGCGGGTGAAATTGATGACCGCCGCTTTCGATGTGTTGTAGGCCAGTGTTTTCATGCCGCTGGGGTTGCCGCCCAAACCTGCAAT
This sequence comes from Comamonadaceae bacterium, assembly GCA_947508145.1. Classification (GTDB taxonomy): domain Bacteria; phylum Pseudomonadota; class Gammaproteobacteria; order Burkholderiales; family Burkholderiaceae_C; genus Limnohabitans. The sequence continues at coordinate 4,235 of CANNRV010000158.1, read as the reverse complement.
CGAAGCCACATTGATGATGCTGCCGCTGTGGCGCGGAATCATGCTGTGCTTGCCAATGTATTGGCTGAGGATGAAATAACCGCGCACATTCAGGTTCATCACCTTGTCCCACGCGTCAATAGGATGGTCTTCGGCGGGCGCGCCCCAGGCGGCACCGGCGTTGTTCACCAAAATATCCACATGACCGAAGGCTTTGAGCGTTTCAGCCCCCAAGCGCTGAATGTCTTTTTCATCCGCGCAATCAGCAGCTATCCATTGCACATCAATGCCAGCGGCTGTCAATTCAGCAGCTGAAGCTTGCAAGTCGGAGGCCTTGCGCGAACTCAGCATGATGCGCGCGCCCGCCTCGCCCAGCGACTGCGCGAGTTGCAGCCCGAGGCCGCGAGATCCACCGGTCACCAAAGCGGTTTTGCCGGTTAAGTCCAACAGTTGTTTCACAGTGCGTGTCATGGTGTGTGTTCCTTTATAGATCGATCAAAAAGCGTCTTCGGGCATGTCGGCGCAAGTGGCATCGCGTGATTGCACCACGTTCAACCAAGCGCCGGTTTTGGGTAATTCGTAATTGAAAAAATACTGACAGGCTTGTCGCCTGCCCAGACTGGCGGCATCGCTGCCAAGGCTTGCCAAGGACACATCCAGCCAGATCCAAGCCAACACGGTGTGCCCGAAGGCCTGCATATAGGGAACCGCATTGGCCAATGACAAAGCCGGGTCCTGGCCTTGCCAGGCATCGCCGGTGGCTTGAACCACATGCCGCCAAGTCGATTGCAAAGCCGCTGCTTGTTGCTGCTGTTCAGCGGTGGTGGCGCGCGCGCAAGTGGCATCTATGCGCTTGCCAAGCAATTGCAAACCCAGGCCTTTGTCCAGCAATACTTTGCGGCCCAGTAAATCCATGGCCTGTATGCCGTGTGTGCCTTCATGGATCATGTTCAAACGGTTGTCGCGCCAATATTGCTCGACGGGGAAATCCCGCGTGTAACCGTAGCCGCCGTGGATTTGTATGGCCAGACTATTGGCTTCCAGACACCATTCGCTGGGCCAGCTTTTGACGATGGGAGTCAGCACTTCCAGCAGCCATTGCGCTTCGTGCTGCTGCGCTGTATCGCCGGTGTGCAGTTCATCCACCAAACGGGCGCAATACAAACCCAGCGCCAGTGCGCCTTCGCCATAGGCTTTTTGCGCTAACAACATGCGTTTAATGTCGGCGTGTTCAATCAACCTAACAGGTGCTTGCGATGCGTCTTTGCCCGCCGGGCCCACCGGTCTGCCTTGGGTGCGTGTTCGTGCGTAATCCAAGGAAGCGTAATAACCCGCCAAGCCCAGCATGGTGGCCGCCAAGCCCACACCAATGCGGGCTTCGTTCATCATGTGGAACATGCATTTCAAACCTTCGCCGGCTTGGCCCACCAGATAGCCTATGGCACCTGCGCTGCCGCGCACCGGGTAACGGCCTTCACCGAAATTCAGCAAGGTGTTGACGGTGCCGCGCCAACCGAGTTTGTGGTTCAAACCGGCCAAGGCCACGTCGTTACGTTCACCGGTCAATTCGCCGTCTGTGTTGACCAAATGCTTGGGCACGATGAAGAGTGAAATGCCTTTGGTACCGGGAATGGTTTTGCCGTCTGCGCCGGGAATTTTGGCCAACACCAAATGCACAATGTTTTCTGTCAATTCGTGGTCGCCGGTGGAGATCCACATTTTGTTGCCGCGCAGTCGGTATCGCGCTCCTAAAGGATCATCAGCATGGTCAACGCCGTCGGGCGTGGCGCGGGTGGCCACATCTGACAAGGAAGAACCTGCTTGCGGTTCTGACAAACACATGGTGCCTGCAAAACGACCTGAGAACTCATTGAGTGCAAACACCTGTTTTTGCAAATCGCTGCCGTGCGCCATCAACAAATTGGCATTGCCCACCGTCAACATGCTGCCGCCTATGCTGACCGAGGCACAGGCGAAAAACGCATTCGCTGCGGCTTCCACCGTATAAGGCAATTGCATGCCGCCGATGTCGTAGTCTTGCGCGGCGCTGAGCATGCCGCTGGCCGCATACGCGTCCAATGCGTCTTGGGTGCACGCGGGCAAGATAACTTTGTCACCGTCAAACGCAGGCTCTTCTATATCGACTGTGCGGTTAAACGGCGCGTATTTTTCCCGGGCGATGCGCTCGCAAGTATCCAGCACGGCATCGAGGGTTTCGCGGGTGTGATCGGCGTAGCGCTCGCGTTGACATAACTGCTCTGAAGACAGCCATTCGTAGAGGAAAAAGTCGGTGGTGTGTCTGAGTGTCATGGCTGAACTTTAAAAGAAAAAACCCGTCGCGGCGGACGGGTTGTCTTGTGCATGACTGTGTGGCTCACAGCACTTCAAATATGCCAGCGGCTCCCATGCCGCCACCAATGCACATGGTGACACAGACGCGTTTGGCACCACGGCGTTTGCCTTCGATCAAAGCGTGTCCGGTGAGGCGCTGACCGCTGACCCCATAAGGGTGTCCCACGGCAATCGCACCACCGTTGACATTCAACAGCTCAGCAGGAATGCCCAGCTTGTCGCGGCAGTACAGCACTTGCACAGCAAAGGCTTCGTTCAGTTCCCACAAATCGATGTCTGCAATGGTCAGACCCAAGCGCTTGAGCACTTTGGGAATGGCGTATACAGGACCAATGCCCATTTCGTCAGGCTCACAACCCGCGACCGCAAAACCCAAAAAGCGGCCCAGCGGTTGCAAATTGTGTTTGGATGCGTACTCTTCGCTGGTGACCACACAAGCACCTGCGCCGTCAGAAAACTGGGACGCATTGCCTGCGGACACCACGCCACCGGGAACAGCGGGTTTGATGCCTGCGATGCCTTCGGCGGTGGTGCCTTCACGCAGGCCTTCATCCACGCTGACGGTGACTTGTTTGGTCATCATGCCCATGACTTTGTCGACCACACCGGCTTGCACGGTGATGGGTGCGATTTCATCGGTGAACTTGCCTGCGGCTTGGGCAGCACAGGCTTTTTGCTGGCTGGCTGCACCGTATTCGTCCATGCGGTCACGGCCAATGTTGTAACGCTTGGCCACTTGCTCGGCGGTTTGCAACATGTTCCAGTAGATCTCGGGTTTTTTCTTCATCAGCGAAGGATCGGCCAACATGTGTTGGTTCATTTCCTGTTGCACGCAAGAGATGCTTTCCACACCACCAGCCACATAGACATCGCCTTCACCAGCGATCACGCGTTGTGAAGCCAATGCAATGGTTTGCAAACCGGAAGAACAAAAACGGTTGACGGTAAGACCGCTGACGGTGATCGGGCAATCGGCCATCAAAGCGATTTGGCGCGCGATATTGGCACCGGTGGCACCCTCGGGGTTGGCACAGCCCATGATCACGTCTTCCACTTCAGCGGCATCAATGCCAGCGCGTGCAATTGCGTGTTTGACCGCATGGCCGCCAAGCGTGGCACCGTGGGTCATATTGAAAGCGCCTCGCCAGCTTTTGGCCAAAGGCGTGCGTGCGGTTGAAACAATGACGGCGTTAGTCATGGTGTGTCCTTAGTTAAATGTTTTGCCTTCGGCGACCAAGCGGGCCAGCAGCGGTGCTGGTTGCCAGAATGATGCGTCGTCATGCGGGTTTTGCGCGAAACGGTGCATGGCTTGCACCATGTTGAATAAACCGAACTGGTCGGCATACATCATGGGGCCGCCACGATAAATGGGGAAACCGTAACCGGTGATGTACACCATGTCGATGTCACTGGCGCGTGCTGCAATGCCTTCTTCCAAAATGTGTGCGGCTTCGTTAACCAGTGAAAACACCAGACGTTGCACGATCTCGTCATCGCCGATTTTGCGAGCCGTGATGCCCAGTGTGTTGCGGTGCGAAGCAATCATGTCTTCCACTTCTTTGCTGGCAATCGCATCGCGTTTACCGGGCAGGTAGTCGTACCAGCCCTTGCCTGCTTTTTGACCGAAGCGGCCCATTTCACACAACAGGTCAGCGGTCTTGCTGTATTTCATATCTGGCTTTTCCACATAACGGCGCTTGCGGATAGCCCAGCCAATGTCGTTACCAGCCAAGTCGCCCATGCGGAACGGGCCCATGGCAAAACCAAATTTCTCTACCGCTTTGTCCACCTGTTGCGGTGTGCAACCTTCTTCGATGAGGAAACCGGCCTGGCGGCTGTATTGCTCGATCATGCGGTTGCCGATGAAGCCATCGCACACGCCTGAGACCACCGCTGTTTTTTTG
>CANNRV010000157.1 GCA_947508145.1 Comamonadaceae bacterium | reverse complement strand
TGGCTGACACCCTGACCATGGCCGGTCTGGAGGTGGAAGAGCTGCAAACCGTCGCGCCGCCTTTCAGCCACGTGGTGGTTGGTGAAATTGTGTCGGTCGAGCAGCATCCGGATGCAGACAGATTGCGCGTGTGCCAAGTCCATGTCGGCAAAGAACACAACTTGTCGATTGTGTGTGGCGCACCGAATGCGCGTGTGGGCATCAAGGTGCCATGCGCGCTTGTGGGTGCCGAATTACCGCCAGGTGAAGATGGCAAACCGTTTCTCATCAAACTCGGTAAATTGCGCGGCATCGAAAGCCAGGGCATGTTGTGTTCGGCGCGTGAACTGAAGATTTCCGAAGACAGCCAAGGTCTGCTCGAGCTCTCCGCGTCCGCCGTGCCAGGTGTCAGCATCCGCGAGCATTTGAATTTAGACGACACGCTGTTCACCCTCAAGCTGACACCGAATCTGGCGCATTGCTTAAGCGTTTACGGTGTTGCGCGTGAAGTTGCCGCGTTGACCGGCGCACCGCTGAAATCGCCTGAGTTCAAAGCTGTCACAGCAAGTACCTCGGATGTATTGCCGGTCACGCTGACCGCGCCTGATTTGTGCGGCCGGTTCAGCGGTCGCGTTATCCGGGGTTTGACCACGGCGGTGCAGACACCTGATTGGATGGTCCAACGACTAGCTCGTTGCGGGCAACGCAGCGTCAGCCCCTTGGTCGATATTTCAAACTATGTGATGTTTGAATTCGGCAGACCGACACATATTTTTGATCTGCAAAAAATCCACGGTGGTTTGACCGTGCGTTGGGGCTCAGACGGTGAAACGCTGGCGCTGTTGAATGGCCAGACAGTGAGTCTGGACGACAAGGTCGGTGTGATTGCTGATGAGCGAGAAGTGGAATCTCTGGCCGGCATCATGGGTGGGGCCGCTACTGCCGTCTCGGATGCCACCACAGACATCTACGTTGAAGCGGCTTTTTGGTGGCCGACAGCGATTGCAGGGCGCTCACGCCGTTACAACTTTGCCACCGATGCCGGTCACAGGTTTGAGCGCGGTGTGGACCCAGCAAGCACCGTCGAACACATAGAACACATCACGTCTTTGATACTGGCAGTTTGCGCAACCCCGGCCACGGTGGTGGGGCCGGTTGATGACCAGCAGCCGAACATGCCTTGCGCTGACAAAGTGAAGATGCGGGTAGCAAGGGCTAACAAAGTGCTGGGCACCGACTTGAGTCAAACCGTCATGGCGCACGCTTTGCAATCTCTGGGCTTACCAGTGGAGCAAGCACCAGGTGACATCACGGTCACGCCGCCAAGCTACCGGTTTGACTTGAAGATAGAAGAGGATTTGATTGAAGAAGTTGCGCGCATGGTTGGTTTTGACAGCCTGCCTGACACGCCACCCCAGGCGCCGATCACGCCGAAGTTGCGGCCTGAGAACCGTCGCCACGTGTTTGCTGTTCGCCGTCAATTGGCAGATTTGGGTTACCAGGAAACCATCAATTTCAGCTTTGTTGATGCCGCTTGGGAGCACACATTGGCGGGCAATCCTTCACCCATCGCATTGCTCAATCCGATCGCCAGCCACATGAATGTGATGCGGTCTTCTTTGTTGGGTTCGCTGTTGCAAGTGGCGAAGTTCAATCTGGATCGCAAAGCCTCACGCGTTCGTGTGTTTGAAACCGGTCGTGTCTTCAAGCGCGATTCGGCCGTCACAGACAGTTTGCAAACGGTGGCGGGCATACACCAACCCATGCATTTAGCGGGTTTGGCGTACGGCGCAGTGCAACCGCTGGGATGGAACAACCCGACCACCGCAGCCGGCTTTTTTGATGTCAAAGCCGATGTGTGCCAATTGCTCACCGGTTTGGATCCGGTGTTCAGTTCTGCGCAGCACCCGGCGCTTCACCCTGGCCGCTGTGCCCGTATCGAACATGCCGGGCGCACCATTGGCTGGCTGGGCGAATTGCATCCCAAGTGGCGCCAGCAATGGGGCTTCACTTTGACCCCCATTTTGTTTGAAATCGAACTCGATGCTTTGCTTGAGCACCCCATACCGCAAGCCCAGCCGATTTCAAAACTGCATCCGGTGGAGCGTGATCTGGCGATTGTGGTTAAAGAAGCGGTGACGCATGATGCCTTGATGGAATGCATTCAAAGTGCAGTTACCACAGGTGAATTGAAGTCTGCGGTCTTATTTGATGTGTACCGTCCTACTAAGCCAGACGCCTCTGTGTCAGCAGATGAAAAAAGCATGGCGGTCAGGTTGTTATTGCAAAGCTTGGACGACACCAATATGACTGAACAGCAGATTGACGCATTGATCGCCAAAGTGCTTGGCCGTTTGTCAGAACAGTTACAAGCAAGACTGCGTTCGTGAAAAGGAAGTGGCTATGAATCTGTCATTCGAAAGTCTGGAAACACCGGCGTTGACCAAAGCCCAATTGGCTGAATTGCTGTTTCAGCAAATCGGTTTGAACAAACGCGAATCCAAAGACATGATTGATGCGTTTTTTGATTTGATCGCACAGCGTTTGATTGACGGTGAAGACGTCAAGATATCCGGTTTCGGCAATTTTCAAATCCGTACCAAAGCGCCGCGTCCGGGGCGCAATCCACGTACCGGTGAATCCATTCCCATTCAAGCAAGACGTGTCGTGACATTTCATGCGAGTCAAAAGCTCAAAGACCAAATTCAAGGCGTGCCCGCAGCACAAACCGAATAAGCATACTTAATTTTTCATTTTCATTTGTGCTGTTTGTCATGAGTGGCAAAAGGGCGATGGAATGTTGGTTGAATGCGTTTTTATTTGCTCTTTTTTTTCTGTTTTGTGCCGATAAGCTTTGAATGACACTGGTCTTCGTGTAACCTCTACAACCCGCTTCTAACTGATTGTTTTCATGGAGAATTCTCTCCCTTCCATTCCGGCCAAACGCTACTTCACTATCGGTGAAGTCAGCGAGCTATGTGGTGTCAAACCGCACGTATTGCGCTATTGGGAGCAGGAATTCACGCAGCTCAAACCCATGAAGCGTCGCGGCAATCGCCGCTACTACCAACACCATGAAGTGTTGATGATTCGTCGGATTCGTGACTTGTTGTACGAGCAGGGTTTCACCATCAGCGGTGCGCGAAATAAATTGCAAGAACTGGTTCAAGTCGAACGCGATAAAAAGCGATCCGGTGAAGTGATGCTCGCTGGCTTGGAAGAGCTGGAAGACAATCTTCAGCTGGAAGATGTCAAGCAGGACGATCCTTGGACGGGAAGCTTATCCGGCAACGATGCAGCCAAATTGCAGTTGCTGCGACAGGAATTATTTGAAATTCGTGGCTTGTTGGATTAAAGCGGCTGATAAGCACGGCTATAATTCAGTTCTTCGGCGTGTAGCGCAGCCTGGTAGCGCACTTGCATGGGGTGCAAGGGGTCGCGAGTTCGAATCCCGCCACGCCGACCAGACATTCAGGGTTAGTTCTTCTCAGGAACTAACCCTTTTTTGTATGACATAAGTCTTTGAGGTGCCATCATGAAAAAATATGTTCTGCTCGCTTCGATGTTGTGTTTATCAGCCCATGCAGATTGGCAATTGATTTACACCGAAGACAACGGTGCCAAATATTTCATCGACCTCGATACAGTCACCGTGGTGGACAGTTACAAACGCATTTGGGTGTTGAATGAACTGGCCAAAGCCAATCCTCAAGGCGCAAAATCTTTCCGCTCTGTCGAAGAATACGATTGCCCGCAGTCCAAAGGTCGCGTTATGCAAATTGCCGCATTCTCAGGCGAGATGGCCGGTGGTGAGTTACTGGCCAGAGGCCACGGCAACGGTAACTGGATTCAGCCAGACAGCGGTTCTCTGGACGAGAAAATCTTCCAAAAAGTCTGCGCCGCAGTCAAATAAACACCAGGCCACTCGGCCATCGTTTGAGCTGTTAATAATGATTTCTGGTGGTTTCTCATGGGTGTAATGGTTTGTCAAAAATGTGGTTTGCCGGATTCAAGCCCTAAGCCTTTGCGTTGCGCAAAATGCGGCTCTAAAGATTTTTACGAATCCGAACCTTCTGTGTTCACCCAAAAACCATCCGCTGTGGCAGCTGTTGCCAACAGCAACACGGCGGTGCATACCGAGGCCACGACTGAATCAGCTGCCGCAGTGACTTTGTTTGATAAATACGGTGGGGTACCCACCATTGCCAAATTGGTCAGAGCATTTCACAAAGAAGTCATGAGCCGTTCGCATTTGGCGGCGTATTTCAATGGTGTGGATTTAGAGCATCTGGCTGAACACACGGTCAAATACATGGCCTATGTGATGGGTAAACCCGCTGAAATCTACACCGGCCGTGACATGTACAACGCGCATGCCAAATACCATATTCACGGTATACATTTCGACGAAGTCACAGATGTTCTCAAAGACACATTGATTCATGCCGGGGTGGCCAAGTCCGATATTGACATCGTCATGCGCCGTGTGGAAAGCTTGCGTGAAATGATCATCATTTAATGACGGCCATGAACTGTTTGCATCAAACCTTTATCCTGAAGTTCCACCTGTGAATTCAAGTGAAACACTGACTTTCCGACACTTGGCGTTGCGCTATCTCGCCAGTTTGCCGCTGACAAATACACTTAAAGCTATAGAAACCCGCATCCATCATTTGGATGAACACTTGCTGGATTTCTTTGGTGCCTACGCTGTTAATGCCTTGACCCCGCACAGCGTGGAGAAATTTGTGTTTTGCATGGAAGCGGCCGGCTGCTCTGACGGAGAAATCCAAGCCTGCCTGGTGACTTTCAGGGCTTGCATGACCTACGCTTTAGATCAGCATTGGCAAGTGAATGCCGAATTGAGCCAGCCTGTGGCAACCGACACTGCCTGCTTATCTGCTGACACCCCACTGATGGGCAGTGCTGAATTCCACGACCTCTACCAAAGTCTGGTGCAGGACATCACCAGCGATTTGTATCACTGAGCCGACGGCACCCCGCCATAGGTCTGCCA
>CANNRV010000156.1 GCA_947508145.1 Comamonadaceae bacterium | reverse complement strand
GGCAGTCTATAATGGCAGGCTTTTCAGCGAGCGCTGGCCGGGTGGTCAAGTCGCGTGTCTCATCGCTGAATCAAAGACTGCACCCAAGGATAAACCATGGTCGTCATCCGACTTTCCCGAGGCGGCGCAAAAGCCCGTCCGTTTTTCAACATCGTCGTTGCTGATAAGCGCGTTCGCCGTGATGGCCGTTTCATCGAGCGTATCGGGTTTTACAACCCCATCGCCTCCGGTGGTGAAGAAGGCCTGCGTATCGCGCAAGACCGTCTGAGCTATTGGGTTGGTGTCGGTGCGCAAACATCGCCCACCGTTGATCGCCTGATCAAGCAAGCCGGCAAAAAAGCCGCCTAATTCATCCTATGTTGCCCGCCTGGGAGCCTGCTGAATTACCAGCGGATGCTGTCGAAGTCGGGCGCATTCTGGATGCCTGGGGACTCAAAGGCTGGTTCAAGGTCTTGCCCCACAGCGCCTCACCTGAGGCGCTTTTTTCTTCCAAACGCTGGTTTTTACAACCCAACGAACGCGGTGCGTCGCCTTTCAAAGGCACAGTACTCATGCCGATTCGCGAGGCCAAAGAGCATGGCGATTCGGTGGTCGCCTGTCCCGCTGAAGCCATAGACCGGGATGTCGCCGAGAGCCTCAAAGGCGCGCGCATATTCGTGCCGCGCTCCTCTTTTCCGTCCACCAAAGAAGACGAGTTTTACTGGGTGGATTTGATTGGCCTGGCGGTGCGTAACCGCGAAGGTTTGGAGCTGGGCACAGTCAGCGAATTGATGTCCACCGGTCCCCAAACCGTGCTGGTGCTGAGCCAGCCCAACCCGGATGACCCCGCCAAGCCGGTTGAGCGCATGATCCCGTTTGTCAGCGCCTATGTGGACAAAGTAGACACGGAAGCCCGTTTGATTCTGGTTGACTGGCAAGCGGATTATTAAAGCCAAGGCCATGCGCATTGATGTCATCACCTTGTTTCCCGAGTTGATTCAGTCCTTTGTCGAGCAAGGCGTGACCCGCCGTGCTTACGACAACGGCAGCATGGTGTTGAAATGTTGGAACCCGCGCGATTTTGCAGATGGCAATTACCGCCGTGTCGACGACCGGCCGTTTGGCGGCGGCCCCGGCATGGTGATGCTGGCCGAGCCGCTGGCGGCTTGTTTGGCGGCGATACGCAGCGAGCGACAAGACGACAGGCACAGCGCGCCGCTGATTTATTTTTCTCCCATAGGAGAGCCGCTGAACCAACACATGGTGCGTGAATCTGCTGCGTCCGGTACCGGTGCTGTGCTGTTGTGTGGCCGCTATGAAGGCGTGGATCAGCGGTTCATCAATACTTTTGTGGATCGCCAGATCAGTCTGGGCGACTTTGTGTTGTCCGGCGGTGAATTGCCCGCCATGGCCTGGCTGGACGCGGTGGCGCGCCTGCAGCCCGGCGTGCTAAACGACAGCGACAGCCACGCCCAGGACAGTTTTTCGCCGGATTTGACCGGTTTGCTCGACAGCCCGCATTTCACCCGTCCTGAAGTCTGGCGCGAATGGCCGGTGCCGCCAGAACTGCTGTCCGGTCACCACGCGCAGATTGCGCAATGGCGGCGTGTGCAAAGTTTGCGGCTCACCGCCGCAAACCGCCCAGACTTGATAGAACAAGCCCGGCAAGCCGGGTTGCTGAGCACCCAAGACGAGCGGGAATTGAAGCGCGGGGACTGAGGTCGGCGGCTGGTTATAATGTCTGGCTCCGATCCTCTGGGTGGCCGCCAGGTGTTTTAGCCTTTGTGCATTCACCGGCCTTTTGTGTAGCGCATCCAAGATCGAACAGAGGAACTTATGAATCTCATCCAAATCCTGGAACAAGAAGAAATCGCCCGCATGGGCAAAACCATTCCTGCATTTGCCCCCGGTGACACCGTGGTGGTCAGTGTCAACGTGGTGGAGGGTAGCCGCAAACGTGTACAGGCCTTTGAAGGCGTGGTGATTGCTAAGCGCAATCGCGGCATCAACAGCAATTTCATCGTTCGTAAAATTTCCAGCGGCGAAGGCGTCGAACGTACCTTCCAAACTTACAGTCCCTTGATCGCCGGTATTGAAGTCAAGCGCCGTGGCGATGTGCGCCGCGCCAAGTTGTACTACTTGCGCGAACGCAGTGGCAAATCCGCACGTATCAAAGAAAAACTCACTGCCAAGGCCACACCGGCTTCCAAGGCTGCTGCAGCACAGTAATTGTTCATTCTTCACTGACTGCCAAACCGCCCCGGCGCCAAGCTGCGGCGGTTTTTTAACGACCATGAGCACCAGCCCGCCTTTTTCCTTCATGCAAATACCGAAGTTTTCTCCGCAGGACGCCGAGGTGCTGGGTACGGATGGGCATTTACCGGCGTTGCCGCCAGCCCACTTAACCCCGCATTCCCTGCGCGCGAGTTTCAATCGCCCGGGTCTGACGCTGCCGCAGGCTGTTCACGAACCGTCTTGGAGCGGCAAGCCGCCCAAACCGGCCTCTGTGTTGTTGGGCATCGTGACGCGTTCTGAACCCACGGTTTTGCTGACGGTGCGCACCGCGCATTTGAGTTCTCATTCTGGTCAGGTGGCTTTGCCCGGCGGTCGCCAGGATGAGCAAGACGCGGATGAGGTCGCCACGGCTTTGCGAGAAGCGCAGGAAGAGGTGGGTTTGCATCCTCAGTTTGTCAGCGTGCTGGGTTCTCTGCCTTTGTATGTCACCGGTACCGGGTACAAGGTGACACCGGTGGTGGCTTTGCTGGACCCGGCCATGGAGTTGGCGGCCAATCCGCAGGAAGTTGCCGATGTGTTTGAGCTGCCGTTTGCGCATTTGATGGACCCGGCCAACCACCGCAGGCATGCCATTGAGTGGCAAGGGGTGCATCGGCAATGGCTGTCCATGCCTTACCCAGAGGCACCGAAACAGCGCTTGGTATGGGGTGCTACCGCCGGCATATTGCGCCACCTCTATGACTATTTGCAAGCCGCCCGCTAAAGCCCACCTCAGAGCTTCTATCATCGGGGTATGAGCTTTATCGCATTACTGATTGCCTTGCTGCTGGAGCAAGTCAAGCCTTTGGCCTCGGGACATAGTCTGGAGCAGGGGTTTAGCCATTGGGCCGATTGGCTGAAGATTAACCTTGATACCGGCGATGTTCGCCACGGCTGGACCGCTTGGGGACTTGCCGTTGGATTGCCCTGTCTGGCGGTGGTGGTGGTGCATTGGTGGCTGGTCTGGTCCATTGGCTGGATGTTCGCCATGCTGTGGAGCCTGGGCGTGGTCTACGTTACCTTGGGTTTTCGCCGCTTCAGTCACCATTTCACCGGTATCCGCGACGCGCTGGCCGCTGGCGACGACATACAGGCCGCAGAGCTATTGCGTGACTGGCAAGGCGCGTCTGACGTGACCATGAGCCGCACAGAAATCATTCGCCATGTGATTGAGTTTTCAGCGATTGCCGCGCATCGGCATGTGTTCGGGGTGGTGGTGTGGTTTTCAGTGCTGGCCGCGATCGGGCTGGGTCCGATGGGTGCCTTGTTGTTCCGCTTGTCCGCGTTGTTGTCCAAGTCCTGGGCCGAGCAAACGTCAGCAGCCGATGATGACATCAGCCAAACCAGCGAGGCTTTGCAACAGGTGGCCGCACGCGCCTGGTATCTGGTGGATTGGGTGCCAGCGCGTTTGACCGCCTTGTCGTTTGCCGTGGTGGGTAATTTTGAAGATGCGGTGGATGCCTGGCGGCAAGAGGCAGGGCACTTTCCGCAGCCCAACGACGGCGTGGTGCTGGCGGCCACGGCGGGTGCTATCAATGTGCGATTGGGTGGTGCCGGTTTGCAGTCTGAAGTCGCCGGTTCAGAAGCTGATGACGGCATGGTCGAGCCCACCACTGGCCGGGAAGCGGAATTTGCGCATTTGCGCAGTATGGTCGGCCTGGTCTGGCGCGCCGTCGTGATGTGGATGGTGTTGCTGGTTTTGCTGACCCTGGCCCGCTTACTCGGTTAGGCGCAGGCTTTCAATAGTTTTTGGGCGCTGACAACTCGGCAAACAGCTCGGTGAATATTTTGTGGCGGCCGGCATCAATCAGCCCGTTATGCACCGCTTGGCGAACGCCGCAATCCGGCTCGTGCACATGGGTGCAGTTGTAAAACTTGCAATGATCACTGTAGGCCCGTATGTCCGGCATGCAGTCGGCCAAGCCGGTCGGCGCTATATGGTGAATGCCGAATTCCTGAAACCCCGGCGAATCCAGCAAGGCAGTGGTTTTTGCTTCGTCTACCCAGTACCAGGTGGTGCTGGTGGTCGTGTGTTTGCCGCTGTGCAAGGCCTTGGAGATGATGTTGGTGGCTGCATTGGCCTGCGGCACCAGGCGGTTGATTAAAGTGCTTTTACCTGCGCCGGAAGGTCCGAGCACCAGCGTGACCCGGCCTTGGAGTTGCTCGCGCAAGTCGTGCAAATCGTCGGATGCGTTCTTCAAACCCAGCGGCAGTACCTGACAGCCGAAATCGCGGTAGGGCTTGAGCCGGGTCCAGGCTTTGTCAAACGCCTGCGTCAGATCCTGTTTGTTCAAACCGATCAGGCTGCGGATACCGGCTTGCTCGGCGGCAATCAGTGCGCGCGCTACCTGGCTTTGCGAGAACTCGGGGTCGGCCGCGACCAGCACCAGCACTTGGTCCAGATTGGCGGCAAATGATTTGGTGCGTATATCGTCCTGGCGGTAAAACAGGTTGCGGCGAGGCTCAATCGCTTCAATGCTCCCCTCGTCTTCGCTGGCCAGCCACTGCACCTGATCGCCGACCACAGCCTGGTTTTTTTTACCGCGCGGGTGACAAATGCGGCGGTTGCCTGCGCTGTCTTCGACCAATACGTGCCGCCCGTAGCTTGCGACGACACGCCCACTTTGTGTCATGCAGTCAGACGTGCCAAGCGTTGCGAGGCAGGCGGGTGGGAGTGGTAGAAGGCCACATACAGCGGATCCGGGGTCAAGGTGGAAGCGTTGTCCTGGTAGAGCTTGATCAGCGCGTGTTTCAGG
>CANNRV010000155.1 GCA_947508145.1 Comamonadaceae bacterium | reverse complement strand
GTCAACTGGAAAACAAAGGATTGGCCTACCGCAGCACCAATGGTGACGTCAATTACGCGGTGCGCCAATTTGACGGTTATGGCAAGTTGTCCGGCAAATCATTGGACGAATTGCACGCAGGTGAACGCGTGGCCGTGCTCGATGGCAAACAAGACCCGCTGGACTTTGTGCTTTGGAAATCTGCCAAACCTGACGAGCCCGCCGAGGTCAAATGGGACAGCGATTACGGCAGCGGCCGCCCCGGCTGGCACATCGAATGTTCCGCCATGGCTTGCAGCTTGCTTGGCGAGTCATTTGATATCCATGGCGGCGGTGCCGATTTGCAGTTTCCTCACCACGAAAACGAAATCGCCCAAAGCGAAGGCGCGCATGGTGTGCCCATGGCGCGTTTTTGGATGCACAACGGCTTCATCAATGTGGACAACGTCAAGATGTCCAAAAGCCTGGGCAATTTCTTCACCATCCGCGACGTCTTCAAACAATACAAGCCGGAAGAAGTGCGGTTTTTTGTGGTGCGCAGCCATTACCGCAGCCCTTTGAATTTCAGCGACCAGCATTTGGACGACGCGCGTGCTTCCCTCAAGCGGCTGTACACCGCGCTGCAAGCTGTGCCAGCTGCTGCCGTCGCGATTGACTGGGCACAAGCGCAAGCGGCGCGTTTTAAAGCGGCCATGGACGAGGACTTCGGCACGCCCGAGGCGGTGGCCGTGCTGTTTGATTTAGCCGCAGAAGTCAACCGCACACAGTCGCCAGAATTGAGCGGATTGCTCAAAGCATTGGGCGGCGTGTTGGGCTTGTTGCAAACCGATCCGCTGGTGTTTTTGCAAACCGCCAGCGGTTCGGCTGTCGTTGATGAAACCGCGCAAATAGAAACATTGATTGCCGCGCGTGCGGCGGCCAAGGTGGCCAAAGACTTCGCTCAGGCCGACCAGATTCGTCGGCAACTCAGCGACATGGGCGTGGTGCTGAAAGATTCTGCCCAAGGCACTCAGTGGGAGCGCGCCTGATGCCTGCCAAACCCCTGCCCGTCAAACGCGTCACCCCTGAATATTGGGAAGAGGCGTGCAAGCACCTGGCCAAAAAAGACCGGGTCATGCGTCGGCTGATTCCGCAATTCGGCGATGCTTGTCTGGAGTCCCGCGGCGACGCGTTCATCACTTTGGCGCGCAGCATCGTCGGCCAGCAAATCTCGGTCAAGGCCGCGCAATCGGTGTGGGACAAATTCACGGCGCTGAGCAAAACGCTGACACCGGCGCAAGTGCTCAAACTCAAAGTAGACGATATGCGCGCAGCAGGCTTGTCTGCCCGCAAAGTTGAATACCTGGTTGATCTGGCCTTGCATTTTTCTAACGGTACCGTGCACACCCGCCAATGGTCTGAGATGGACGACGAGGCCATCATTGACGAACTCGTGGCCATTCGCGGCATAGGCCGCTGGACCGCAGAGATGTTTTTGATCTTTTATTTGCTGCGCCCCAACGTATTACCGCTGGACGATGTCGGTCTGATCAACGGCATCAGCAAAAACTATTTTTCCGGCGAAGCCGTCAGCCGCAGCGACGCGCGGGAAGTAGCTGCCGCCTGGGCTCCATATTGCAGCGTGGCGACTTGGTATATTTGGCGTTCGCTGGACCCTCAGCCGGTCGCTTACTAAGCCAACCGCTGACACCCCGCGATCAAGGAGAAACGATTGGCCAAGAAAACCTTCCTCGACTTCGAGCAACCGATTGCCGAACTTGAATCCAAAATTGAAGAACTGCGTTATGTGCAAGTTGAATCGGCTGTCGATATTTCAGAAGAAATCGAACAGTTATCGAAAAAAAGCCAGCAGCTCACCAAAGACATATACAGCGATTTAACCCCCTGGCAAATCACCAAAATCGCCCGCCACCCGGAGCGGCCTTACACGCTGGATTACATCAACGACATATTCACCGACTTTGTGGAGATGCACGGTGACCGGCATTTTGCTGACGACTTGAGCATCGTCGGCGGCCTGGCCCGTTTCAATGGTGCAGCCTGCATGGTGCTCGGTCAGCAAAAAGGCCGGGACACCAAAGAACGCACAGCACGCAATTTCGGCATGACTCGGCCAGAGGGCTATCGCAAAGCTTTGCGTTTGATGAAAACCGCTGAAAAATTCAAGCTCCCCGTTTTCACCTTTGTCGATACACCCGGCGCGTTTCCCGGCATTGATGCAGAAGAGCGCAGCCAGTCAGAAGCCATTGGACGCAACATTTTTGAGATGGCGCAACTGCAAGTGCCCATCATCACCACCATCATTGGTGAAGGTGGCTCCGGGGGTGCATTGGCGATCAGCGTGGCCGATCAATTGCTGATGCTGCAATACTCCATTTACTCGGTCATCAGCCCCGAAGGATGCGCCTCGATTTTGTGGAAAACCTCTGACCGGGCATCCGATGCAGCCGAGGCCTTGGGCATCACAGCGCACCGGCTTAAAGCACTGGGTCTGGTTGACAAAATCATCAATGAGCCTGTGGGCGGCGCCCACCGTGCTCCCAAATTGATGGCATCACATTTGAAGCGCGGCCTGAACGATGCCTGGCGCCAACTCAGTGACCTCAAACCCAAAGAGTTGCTAGACAGGCGTTACGAACGGCTGCAAAGCTATGGCCGATTCAACGACACCAAAGCCGACACCCGTTAACACCAGTCTGCTGGCGGCCACTTGGCCTGCCGAGCTGTCACTGGACCATTTCAAGCCTGAGTTACCTTTTGCGCTTGCCTTGAGCGGCGGCGCAGACTCCACCGCGCTATTGATCGCCTGCGTGAAGCGCTGGCCCGGGCAGGTGAGGGCAGTGCACGTGCACCATGGACTGCAAACCGCTGCGGATTTGTTTGCGGTGCATTGTGAACACCTGTGCAAGCAACTAGATGTGCCACTGGTCATAGAGCGGATTGATGCACGCCACGCGCCGGGGCAAAGCCCTGAAGAAGCCGCCAGGCAAGGGCGGTATGCGGCGCTGGCCAATGCCTTGCAAAACCATTGGGGCGGCGGCATTCGTCACCTGGTGTTGGCTCAGCACGCAGATGACCAGGTGGAAACCATGTTGCTGGCGCTGTCTCGCGGGGCCGGTTTGCCCGGTTTGTCGGCCATGCCGCAACGCTTAGAGCGTCACGGTTTGGTGTTGCACCGGCCTTGGTTGCAGGCAGGCAGTGCAAGCATTCGGGAATGGCTGCTCAGCCATGACGTGGCTTGGGTGGAAGACCCGAGCAACCAGGATGTGCAATACACCCGCAACCGCATCCGACACCAATTGCTGCCCGCATTGGCGCAAGCCTTTCCCGCATTTCGCCAGACCTTTGCCCGCAGCGCCAGACACGCCGCCCAGGCCCAGCAGTTGCTGACAGAACTGGCACAACAGGATTTGCAACAGGTCGGCAATCCGCCGCTGATCAAGGCATTGCAAGCATTGAGCGAAGCCCGTCAGGTGAATCTGCTTCGCTATTGGTTGGGCACACTTGGGGCTCAGTCAAGTAGCCGGCAAGTGGATGCATTGCTGGTGCAAATAGGATCTTGTCAAACGCGCGGGCATCAGATCGACATCAAGGTGGGTAACGGCTTTGTCAGGCGCAATGGCGAACATTTGGGTTGGTACAATTGGCGGCTTTGACTTTTGCACCACACCCTATCTGATGGCTTTAATTGTTCATAAATACGGCGGCACCTCCATGGGGTCGACCGAACGCATTCACAACGTCGCTAAACGCGTGGCCAAATGGGCCCGGGCCGGTCACCAAATGGTGGTGGTTCCCTCTGCGATGAGCGGTGAAACCAACCGGTTGCTTGGATTGGCCAAAGAACTGGCCGGCGACTCACACAGCGATGCCTATTTCCGTGAATTAGATGCCTTGGCTGCCACTGGTGAGCAGGCATCTTCCGCTTTACTGGCGATTGCATTACAAACCGAGGGCTTAGAAGCAGTGAGCTACGCGGGTTGGCAAGTGCCAATCCGCACCAACAGCGCCCACACCAAAGCACGTATTGAATCGATTGACGACCAGCGCGTACGACAAGACCTGGAGGCCGGTAAAGTGGTCATCATCACCGGGTTTCAGGGCGTCGACCCGAACGGCCACATCACAACCTTAGGTCGCGGCGGTTCAGATACTTCAGCCGTTGCTGTAGCGGCTGCCATGAAAGCCGCAGAGTGTTTGATTTACACCGACGTAGACGGCGTTTACACCACCGACCCGCGCGTGGTGCCGCAAGCCAGGCGTTTGCACACCGTCAGTTTCGAAGAAATGCTGGAAATGGCATCGCTGGGCAGCAAAGTATTGCAAATCCGCTCCGTGGAGTTCGCCGGCAAATACAAAGTGCCCCTGCGAGTACTCTCTAGCTTTACACCCTGGGATATTGATATCAACGAGGAAGCCAAATCAGGCACTCTGATCACTTTTGAGGAAGACGAACAAATGGAACAAGCCATCGTATCCGGCATCGCTTTTACCCGCGACGAAGCCAAAATTTCCATCATTGGTGTACCTGACAAGCCCGGCATCGCTCACCAAATTCTGGGCACCGTGGCTGAGTCCAATATTGAAGTGGACATGATTATTCAAAATATCAGCAAGGGCGGCTTGACTGATTTCAGCTTTACCGTCAACCGCAACGACCATGCCCGCGCCATCGATATGCTCAAGTCTAAAGTGCTACCGTCGCTGGGCAACCCCGAGGTAGTGGGCGATAAGCAAATCTGCAAAGTCTCTATCGTTGGCATCGGTATGCGCAGCCACGTGGGCGTGGCAAGCAAAATGTTCGCTTGCCTGAGCGAAGAGGGCATCAATATCCAGATGATTTCCACCAGTGAAATCAAAACTTCCGTGGTGATTGACGAGAAATATCTGGAACTGGCCGTGCGTGCATTGCATAAAGCCTTTGACCTGGAGCAGAATCAGGCATAATTTGAATCAGCTGGAAACGTGACCGAGTGGCCGAAGGTGCTCCCCTGCTAAGGGAGTATGGGGTGTTGAGCCTCATCAAGGGTTCGAATCCCTTCGTTTCCGCCAG
>CANNRV010000154.1 GCA_947508145.1 Comamonadaceae bacterium | reverse complement strand
TGTGCCTGTCGGGCTTCTGCAAGCCAAGCTTTCAGCGGGCTCTCAGCCTCTCTGTGCCCGGGTCGGCGCCAGAAAGATTCAAGGTTACGCAAGGCTACTATGTGCATGAATGAAGTTTAGTCCCAAAATGGTATAAGCGCAAGTGTCAGTCATGTAAAGACATACAACAGGCATGTCTATGGAAGCCGCTATTTAAAACTGGGGCAATCAGGCGGTACAACGCAATGCGAAACGCGTTCCGTAGAGATTTAAATTTCAGCTCAACCGAAAATAATGAACTGGTCACAAACTGTGACCGGTTCAATAAGCTCAAACACTCCAATGCACTGAAGTCAAAGGATTTTGCTGCATCGCACATCTTTTTAGAACTGATGGTCTAAGAAGAACTCACTCAATCAAAAGCCCCTGAAGCAGATCGCCATAGCCAACCTTGCGTCAGCTTTGAGGCGAGAACTAGCCTGCTTGAGTGGCGGTGCATCAAAAGTCGCTAAGAAACTCGGTAAGAGCCAAGCAAAGCTAAAGACCAACTTAACTCAAATGCGCCCCAATCAAGCCCGCTAACTCAAACATGCCCACGCTGTCTTTGCCAAACACGGTTTTGAGTTTGGCATCGCACTGAATCGTGCGCTTGTCTTTCGGGTCTTGCAGGTTATTGGTCTTGATGTAGTCCCACAGCTTTTTCATCACCTCGGTGCGGGCCACGGCTTCGTTGCCGATCACCGCTGCCAAAGCCGCGCTGGGTGCTTTGCCCGAGGCGGCTTTTCTCGGCGCTTTGGGCTTGGCTTCTTTCACCGGCTTAGCGGCTTTTTTCGCTGCCGGGGTTTTCTTGCCGGGCATGGTTTTGCCCGCTGCTTTGGCCAGCGCGGCTGTGGTCGGTGCGCCGCCTTTTTTCGGGTACTTGCTGGGCTCGAATGCAAAGCTCACTTTGCCTGCTTCCGCGTCGTAGGCCAGGTAGGCTTTGAACGCGCGGCGGGTGCGCATGGAGACAAACTTTTCCAGCAAATCGGTTTTGCCGGTGGCCAGCAGTTTTTGTATCTGGTCGTGTTCAATCACTTGTTGCAAGATGATGCGCCCGCTCTTGAAATCACAACTCGGCGTGGGCTGGGCGTTGGTCGGTACGGATCTGCTGCACACGTAGTTAGCGCCGTGCTCGTGCACCGCGCTGCCGCATTTCGGGCAAGCGCCCAAATTCACTGCGTCGCCGAACTCCACAATCTCGCCGCTCTCGGCGTTTTTGTCGTCGCCGAAGTCAAACTCCAGCTTCCAGTTTTTGTCTTCGTCGCTGAACTTCAGTGCGATTTCAGCGGCGAACGGCCAACCGGCTTTAGAGCGGAAACCATCGAGCGGACCGATTTTTTTGTCATGTAAAAACTGTTCAACTTCGGCCAACTCGAAAGTGCGCCCCGCCGGTGTTTTGCCAAACGAGAAACCGCAGCCCGGGCCTTCGGTTTCGCCCTCTGCATTGGTTTTGGCCACCGCACCCGGCGCACCCACGCAGGTGTAGCGGCGGTAGTTTTCTTTGACCACACCGGCGCAGTTGGGGCAGGGCGTCGACAGGGTGGCGTAGTCGCCGGGAATGGTGTCGCGGTCGTATTCTTTGGCTTTCTTCACCATGCGACCGGTCATCTCGGCGATGTCTTGCATAAAAGCTTCGCGCGACAACTTGCCCTTTTCCATTTGCGAGAGTTTGAATTCCCAGTCGCCGGTCAGGTCGGCGCGTGACAACTCCTCCACACCCAAGCCGCGCAACAAGGTCATGAGTTGAAACGCTTTGGCCGTCGGTATCAATTCGCGGCCTTCGCGCAGCATGTATTTTTCGTTCAGCAAACCTTCGATGATGCTTGAACGCGTGGCCGGTGTGCCCAAGCCTTTTTCCTGCATGGCTTCGCGCAGCTCATCGTCTTCCACGGTTTTGCCCGCACCTTCCATCGCGCCCAGCAAAGTGGCTTCGCTGTAGCGTGCAGGCGGACGGGTTTTCAGGCCTTTGGGCTCGGCTTCTTCAACGCGCGGTTGTTCACCGGCGGCCAGTTTCACCAGAATCTTGCCGGACTCTTTGTCTTCTTCCTCGTCGACTTCTTTGCCGTAAATCGCTTGCCAGCCCGGGTCGATCAACACACGCCCTGTGGTTTTGAAATGGTGGTCTTTGCCCGCAGCCGTCACCTGGCTGATGCGCGTGGTGTCCATGAATTGCGCAGCCGGGTAGAACACAGCGATGAAGCGGCGCACCACGAAGTCATACAGCTTTTGTTCTGCATCCGACAAACCGCTGGGCGCTTCCAGAGTGGGGATGATGGCAAAGTGATCGCTGACCTTGGTGTTGTCGAACACCTTTTTCGTGGGCTTGATATAGCCCTGAGCGATAGCGGTTTTGGCAAACGGTGCCAGGTGACCCATGCTGCTTTTGGCCAGCATTTGCATGGTGTCTTTGACGGTGGGCAAATAGTCTTCGGGCAGATGGCGTGAATCGGTACGCGGGTAGGTCAGCGCTTTGTGGCGCTCGTACAGGCTTTGCGCCAGCGACAAAGTGGTTTTGGCGGAGAAACCAAAGCGGCCATTGGCCTCGCGCTGCAAGCTGGTCAGATCGAACAAGCCGGGGCTGCCTTTGCTGCTGGGTTTGCTTTCTTCGGTGACGGTGGCGGTTTGCTTTTGAACCGCATCGGCAATGGCTTGGGCTTGGGCCAATGTCCACACCCGGTCTTCTTTTTTCTCTGCGTCGTCCGCGTCTTTTTTGTGTTGCGGGTTAAACCATTTGCCCGCATAAATGCCAGCCTGTGCGCCGAACTGCGCGTGGATTTCCCAGTAATCACGGCTGACGAATTTGCGAATCAATTCTTCACGTTCAACCACCACCGACAGCGTCGGCGTTTGCACCCGACCGACGGTGGTGAGGAAAAAACCGCCGTCGCGTGAATTGAACGCGGTGAACGCGCGGGTGCCGTTGATGCCGACCAGCCAATCGGCTTCCGATCGGCTGCGTGCTGCATCGGCCAGGCCTTGCATTTGCGCGGCGCTGCGCAAGCTCCCGAAGCCATCGCGTATGGCTTGCGGGGTCATGGATTGCAGCCACAGGCGTTTAACGGGTTTATCCAGCGGTTTTTTGCCGCCTGCGTATTGCTCAATTAAACGAAAAATCAGCTCGCCTTCACGGCCCGCGTCACACGCATTGATGATGGCGCTGACATCTTTGCGCTTGGCTTGCTTGACCACCGCCGCTAAACGCGACTTGGTTTTCTCGACCGGCTTCAAATCGAAATAAGGCGGAATGACGGGCAGGTGAGCAAAACTCCATTTGCCGCGTTTCACATCAAATTCTTCGGGCGCCTGTATTTCCACCAGGTGACCGACCGCGCTGGTGACCACATAGGTGTCGTTCTCGAAATGGTCGTCGTGCTTTTCGAATTTGCCGGCCGCAGGTGTGAGCGCCTTGACGATGTCTTGCGCCACAGATGGCTTTTCGGCGATGACCAGTGTTTTACTCATGAGCGTTTTCCTTGCATACAATCGGCTTCCTCGCGTGCGCGCGCACGCGCACATGTACGTATTCAACTTAACAGAGTTTTCAACTTGTCCTCCCCCATCATCGCACCCGCCCACGGCAAGCGCATCGAAGTCCGCAGTTCAGGCGTGCATGGCAAGGGCGTGTTTGCTCTGGTGCCTATCGCCAAAGGCGAAATCATTATTGAATACACCGGCGAGGTCATCAGCTGGAAAAAAGCGCAAAAACGCCACCCGCACGACCCGAATGACCCCAACCACACGTTTTACTTTCACGTCAGCAAAAAAAATGTGATCGACGCACTTTACGGTGGCAATGACGCACGTTGGATCAACCACTCGTGCGCGCCCAATTGCGAAGCTGACGAGGCCGGCGGGCGCATTTTTATCCGCACCGTGCGCAAAATCAAAGCCGGTGAAGAGCTGAATTACGACTACGGCCTGGTGATTGACGAAAAATACACGCCCGAGTTGCTGGCCGAGTACCCGTGCCGTTGCGGCTACAAAATGTGTCGCGGCACCTTGTTGTCTCCCAAAGACTGATTCGTTTTCCCGACCACACGGCAACTACGCCATGCCCGCCGAACGCCTTGACCCATGGAACCTGCAACTGTTGCAAACACAGTTGCAGACCTTGGACCCGCAAGCGGTATTCGAGCACGTCAGCGATATAGATTCCACCAATACCGAGTTGATGCGCCGCGCCCGCGCAGGCGACACCCGCACTTGTTTGTTGCTGGCTGATCAGCAAACCGCCGGACGCGGTCGCTTAGGCCGCCAGTGGCACAGCAGTCCGGGCGATGCGCTCACGTTTTCGCTGGGCGTGACGCTGGCACCGCAGAGCTGGTCTGGTTTGTCGCTGGCCGTCGGTTGTAGTCTGGCACGGGCTTTGGACCCGACGCTGGACAAAGGCATAGGCTTGAAATGGCCGAACGATTTGATGCTTGCGCCCTGGCATACGCCGCGCAAACTCGGCGGCATCTTGATTGAAACAGTGCTGCGCCAAGCCGATGCCTCTTTGCACAGGTTTGCGGTGATAGGCATAGGTTTGAACCTGGCCACGCCGCCTGCAGCCGACTACCGCACCGAACCGGCGGGTTTGCGTGCGGTGATGGGCCCGCAAACCACGGCTGCTGAGGTATTGCATCTGGTGTTGCCTGCCTTGGTGGCAGGTTTGCAAAGGTTTTGCGCCCAAGGCTTTGGCGGTTTTGCGGCTGAATTTGCCAGCCGCGATGTGTTGTCAGGCCATGAACTGCAACTCAGCAATGGTTTGCACGGCATGGCTGACGGCGTGGACCACGAAGGCGTGCTCTGGCTCAACACGGGCGGCGGGCGGGTGCCGGTCAGCAGTGACGAGGTCAGTGTGCGCCGGGCGGGGCTGGCATGAAGCGCTGGTGGCTGGTGGCCTTGCTGGTGCTTTTGAACCTGTTGTTTGCGGCTTGGGTCAAAGGCTATTTGCGGCCTTGGGGTTGGCAACCGGCTGACCCGCGCGAGCCGCAACGGCTGGAGCAGCAGTTGCGCCCCGAGGCTTTGCAACTGAG